>NZ_CP016449.1:4487500-4674684 GCF_001713375.1 Hydrogenophaga sp. RAC07 | reverse complement strand
TGGGCGTGCGCACCGCCGAGCACGAGATCCTGATGAACCTGCGGCGCGAGTCGGGCTTGAGCCAACAGGCGCTCGCCGCGCGTTGTTTCACCGCCAAGAGCCACATCAGCCACCTGCTCGGCGAGATGGCGTCACGCGGCTGGGTGAAGCGTGAATCCGATCCGGCCGATGGGCGTGTGAAGCGCCTCGTCCTGACCCCGTCAGGTTCCCGGATGGCCGAACGCACGGCGGCCGTGCAGGTCGACGTGGTGGCGTTGATGACGGCGGGTGCAACCCCGGACGATCTGGCCAACGTGCAGGCAGCAATGTCGGAGGCCAGCCGCCGGCTGCTGGCGGCGCTGGCACGCCCGGCCGGCCGAGTCGAGTGAAGACCGCTGTGTGGCCATGACTGTGAATTCAGTATGGCGACATTTCCGTCAACATTCGCTGCCAGACGGGTCTTGGGATCCTGATGGCAGCGCGAGACTGAACGGAGTCGTTCGGGCGCATAGCCTCTAAAGGCCGCAACATCCCTCACCAGCCTTTCAATCGCCTACGTCCGTATGACAGCATCACCACCAAGACCGGGCACCCAACAAGCTGTCACCTTGGGTCTACCCCCTTGATGGGAAGCGACCTGCGATAACGATAGCTAGCCTTCTCCAATCGGCTGCCGGGAGTGCTTTGCGGATCATGTCGAAGGACAGCAAGGGGCCCAATACACGGCCCCACCTACCGAGATTCGAGGCGGCAAATTGAAGGTCGGTGTGCGGTCTGTCCACGCGCCTGTGGCGCATAGGCAAGCCAGTTAACGTCAGTTCGGCGGTCTGAGCCCGAGTCTGGCAATGCAACAAGCGATGCCAAGAAGCACCGGGTCATCGGCCTTTCGAGGCATCGCTGTTAAGACATGTCCAAAAAACCGTGCCCATCACCCTTCGCAAGTACTCCGGGGACCCTTCCAGGGCGTAGATGGCTCGCGCAACCGACTGAATGAGCCCAGACGGATAGACCTCACGGTTGGTCAAGCGTTCCGCGGTCTTGGTCTCCGCAGATTGCCGGTCTGCCCCTGTCTTCCGATCAAGGTCGAGAAAGAACGCAATGTCTGTCCTGGCGTAGCAAATCCTCATCTTCCACGCCGGCTGCTGAAGGTCCATGGCCTCTCGGACGGCGCATTCCTGGAGCTTCCCGGCCGCGAAATCGGCGTAGTGCTTTACCTCTCCGTTGTCCACGCCCTCAAACAACTCGAGTGCGACCCTTTCCCCGAAGGCGGATCCATGCACATAGGGCAGCACGTCGTCGCGCCTGCGCCCGCCTGCCATGTAGACGCGGGCGATGTTCAGCGCCATGAACCCTTCCGTATCGCAAGTGCGAAACGCCGCGCTCTGCTGGGCGGGAGCACTACCGGCCGGTGCTTGCGCCCACACCAACGCCGGCATCCAGATGGCAGACAGAACCAATCCTCGAAGCAACTTCATCAATGCCTTGCTGTTGTTTGTTGAGCGGTGCGTGAATACCATCAATGGGAAAACACCCACCCCGGCAGCATGAAGGGCGTCGCACCCGGCGGTCGTGTTGTGGGCCAAGAAACGCCGTGCGTCGCCGATTTGCATTGTCAGGCGGCGAGTGGGCAGCGCTGAGTCTCCTGTTCTGGGAATCGAGCACTTCGTCACGCAGACAGCCAAGCATGAGGGAACGTGCCCGCGGCCAGCGACTGGAAGTGGCGGCGGATTCAACTGGTCGACGCAACACACCAACTATCGGTGTGCGCTCGTGGGAGGAAGAACATCTGGGGCGGCGCATGAAAGCGCCGCGTGCGCGCCACGCAGCGCGTTGCAACGGATGCAGCACCCTAATGAGTTGACACACAACAGCTGTGATTGCCTGGGCCTGGATGACCGAAATGCGGAAAGGACTGCGGGCTCAGCTTTCCATCCCCAAAGTAGGTAATCGCTGCAGAGTCGTCCTCTGGCGACCGGACGACGGCTGCAGACTGAACTGAGTCATTTGGGCGCCTCGCTTCGAAAGAACGCAGCGACCATCACCAGCCGTTCAATTGCCTCCATCCGCACGGCGGCTATACCACCAAGACCGGCCACTCAACCTGCTGGCAACACTTGTTGCTACCCACTTGATGGGTAGCGACCTACGATGAGCATGGCTAGACTTCTCCATTCGGCCATAAGCAGTCGGTCGAGTGATCGCAACCGCTCGACGCCGCTCACCGGTTTACTGCAGCGCCGCCACATCGCGAGGTAATGCAACAACCCCGCCTAGCTGGTTTCGTCGATTAGTTCCCGCATGACCGCGCAGAAATCCTCGATGGCGCTTTCCTTGAAGATCAGCTTGGTGACGCCCACTTGTCGAGCTGCCTCAGTCAGAGCTTCATCTACAAACCCTGATGCGATGGCTGTTTTCAGTCCAGGTTTGATGGCGAGCATCTTTTGCATCACCTCGATGCCGTTCATGCCAGGCATATTGAAATCGGTGACCACCAGATCAAAGGCATCACCATCGGCCGCTACCGCTGCGATGGCTTCGGACTGCTCGCTAAATGCAGTGACCTTGAAGCCCTCAATCTCCAGCAACCGTCGCACCAGAAACACCAAAGAATCGTCGTCGTCCAGGTATAGGATGTGCCGACCGCACCAGACTTTGTTAGCGTTGGAGCGGACACAAGCGGCGCTGCGGCGACTCGCAGATCCGTATCGCGTATGCCACTCGCCACCGGAAGGTCGATAGTGAAAGATGTACCGCTACCGGGCTTGCTCGTTACATCGATCAGACCGCCATGGAATTTGACAATGCCGTGCACGACCGCCAGCCCCAGACCAGTACCCTCGCCAAGCGGTTTGGTAGTGAAAAAGGGCTCAAACATGCGATCAAGCGTGGCTTGATCCATACCGGAACCGCTGTCACGGACTGTGAGCCGCACGGCGGGCAGGACACTATGACCCGGACCTGCCGGTACCAGCAAGGAGGACACCACGGCCTCAACGGTGAAATACAAGGTGCCGCCGTGCTCGCGCATCGCCTGAATGGCGTTGGAGCCCAAGTTCATCAGCACCTGCATCATCTGCGTCGAATCGGCGCGAACAAGAGGCGTATTGGCGGCAGCATTGACCTCGATGTGTATTTTCGCCGGCAGATTGGCACTTAGCATTTGCGCCACCTCGTGGACAAGCGACTCAAGCGAAATCGGATTCATATCCGTGACCTGCCGACGACTGAACGTCAAGATCTGCCGTACCAAGTCCCGCGCGCGCCGCCCGGCTTTCACAATTTCGTCGATGCTCTGCAGCGCCGCATGTTCATGATCCAGGCTGCGGCGCGCCAGCTCGGCGTTACCAAGCATGGTTGCAATGATGTTGTTGAAATCATGCGCAATACCACCTGCCAAAGTACCAATCGCTTCCATCTTTTGCAGTTCGCGCAACTGTAATTCCATGGCCTCACGCGCCGCCTCCACCAGTTTGCGATCGGTGATGTCACGTTCGATGGCAATCCAGTGCGTATACCAGCCGTTCTCGTCGGCGACCGGGACAATATCCAGCTCAAGCCAGAACTCCTTGCCCGCCTTGGTGTAGTTGATCAATTCGGCGCGCACGGGCTCCCATGCTGTCAACGCAACACGAATGCGATCTAGCTCGGCACGCTGCGTCTTGGGCCCTTGCAGCATCCTGGGCGTGTTGCCGATGGTCTCTTCACTGCTGTATCCCGTGCGACGCTCATAGGCGTCATTGACGAAAACGATGCGAGGTCCGGGCTGGTCGATGGGCTCTGCTTCGGTAATCAGAACAATGTCGTTCAGCCGGGAAACTGCTGTGGCCAACAGCTTGAAGTTAGACAGGAGCGCTTGATCCGCGGGCTTGGCCTGAAGTGGGGGACTGGCGTCTGTTGAGTCCATGGATGTCTTCCAGCAGTTTTCGTAGTTAGTGGAGCATCCACTAAAAAGTTGTTCGTATGTGCGACGCTGTTGGCTTCCGTTGAAAACTGACCCACTTAGAGCTGCAATTTCCATTTAAAGCTGACCCACGTAAGAACCCTATCCTGCTGCTTTTAGTAGCAGGAGATTTCAGGAGTGATAGACGTGGCGACTTTAAGTGTCATAAGACGCTGGGCATTGCGCGAGCAGATGTCCATCCGCGAGATCTCCAGGCGCACAGGCCTGGCTCGCAATACCGTTAAGAAGTACCTGCGGGCGGGCGACGAAGAGCCCCGCTATGCCAAGCGGACGAGCACCAGCAAGCTCGATCCATACGCTGACAAGCTTTCGACCTGGCTCTTGATCGAGGCAACAAAGTCGCGGAAACAGCGGCGCACTTTGCTGCAGCTCCACACACACCGATGCCATATTCTGGAGACCGGAAACGACAGCTATCGGTTCAAAAACAGTTCAGCAGGCCCCAAGTCTGAAAAGGAGAAAACGAAGCACTTATCCACAACGTGAGCTGCTTTGCTCACACAAGCGGGTGGGTCAGCATTCGATGGAAATCTCGGGTCAGAGATCAGTGGAACTCAACACATTGGGGTTCCCTCAGGTCAGGAAGTCATCATTCCTATCGGCACCCAGTTGTTGGTGAGCTGTACCGATGACAAACTCCGACAGGAAATACTTCTTGCTCAGGCAACTCATTGCCATCTCAAGTTGGACTTGACGGTTCCCAAGGTGCCGCTGACGACAAAGCTTCGCTCTCTTGAATGTGGCTTGCTTGGCTTGAAACTGGTCAAGACGGAGCAGGCAGCTCGGTCTCTGCTGGATTTTCAACAGTTGGCTCTAGATTTCGGGAAACCGATCTGAACACTGTTTGATGAGAAGTAATCTTTCGCGGTACCGTGGCCCTTTAACTGTGGCCAAAGGTCATCATGGTGTGTTCCACCCTCACACCTAAAACGCGACACGGCTTAACATATGCCATATGACTACCTTTGCCGATTCCCTTAAACGCGAAATCGCCCGTGTCGCTCGAAAAGAGCTGCGCGACGAAATCACTGCTGTGCGTAAGACTTCTGCAGTTCAACGCGCGGATATTTCTGTATTGAAGAAGCAGCTCAGCGTCCTGCATTCACAGGTTAAGAAGTTGTCTAAGGTGCAAGGCACGCAACCCGTGAAGGCACTGCCTTCAAAAGCTCTCCCTGTCGGTGCAGAAAAAAAAGGCAAGCCAGGCCGCAAGGCGGTCTTCACGGCCGAGCGCCTCAAAACCAACCGCGCTCGCCTGGGGTTCACGCAAGACCAAATGGCCAGATTGCTGGAGGTCTCTGCACTGTCGATCTGGAAGTGGGAATCCGGCGGTGCAGCGCCGCGGGCTTCACGGGTCCCTCAGATTCTCCAGCGGCTTTCCTTGGGCAAACGTGAGGCATTGGCTCTCATCACCGAGGTCGAATGACGATGGGCTTTGTCTAACCCGAGATCTTTAAGTTTCATATGCAGCCGAGCTCAATGCCCTTGTGCCGCTGCAAGTTCAACGATGCGCTGTCGCATCACGCCCTGCTCCAAGGCGATACGTGGTGCCAGCCCTCCTAGTGCCACGTGCGGGGTTTCCAGAAACGACAGCATCTGCCATCCGTCCGTAGTGGCCAAGGCCTCGGACACCGCCTGAAGCACCGGGAACACGTACGGCTCAAACTGCCATTTCGGAACCTTGATGCAGCTGCGCAAATGCTTCACACCAATGCAACGGCCGCTCTTGAGCCAGGCATTGAACGTCACGCGGCTGATGCCGCTCAGCAGAACCGCTTCGCCGGTTGTGATCATGTCCGAGGCATTGATTCGGTGAAACCTGTATTCGGCACCACGGCGCAACAGTGCACTGGTCTGCGCCTCACTGGCGTAGGGGTCTGCCTTGCTTGAGTGACGTGGTTTGACAGAGTCAACGGCAACAGGAAAAGGGGAAGTCAATATTTTCATGGCGCTTGAGTGTTGAGCACCGGTTTTCGCTGTCTAAGAGCAACCGAGCTGAGTGTCCAGCAGCAACCGAAACACGCAGGCCTTCCATTCATTGTCCACGCATGGAATTTCCGACGTGCTCCCTTGGCGAATTGTCACAACGTCCGACGATGCAGTCTTTGAACTCATCACTTCCGTCGTGCAGTAACACGAGCCCAGCGCACAAGGGACATGAGGCGGTGTGGCGAACGAAGCGAATTCGACTTTCTTGACGCCTTGTTTTGGCCGCATTTCCAAGGTGACGTGATCCGCCTTGAACGGCACGTGGAGTTCTGGAGCCATCACGATTCCCAGTTCGGCCAGTTGACCCAGAAACTTGAAAAGGCGCATGACCGTCCATGCCGCGAAGCACCACAGGGCCAAGATCGAGATGTGCGCGGTTGCGAGCGGTGCGTTCCAAAGCAGGCCTAAGACAAATACACCTCGATGCGCTGGTAACGAACGTGGGGCGGCATCGCCGACAGAGGCTCCAGCGTGTCTCTCCTGAATGTTATGCAGGTGCGAGCTCCTGTCCCGCCCCTCCCTTGGGCCGGACTGTGCCCTGATAAGCCGCTGAAACATACCTGTTTTCCCGCGAACAGACTTGAATGTAACCCGTACGATGGGCTCGCCACTACATAGATGAGAGCGGCATCGGCGGGGAATACGCGATCTCGTGGCACTGCCTATCGCAGAACGCGCTGTGTCTATCGACCAAACACCCCATCACCGGCAGGTGGCCACATTGGTTATTCAACAAAAAATCGAATGGAGAGCCATGAACAAAACCTATAAGACTGTGTGGAACGAATCGCTTGGCGCGTGCGTCGCTACCTCAGAATGCGCCGCCCACGGCAACAAGTCCCATGCGCGCAACGCCCTGTCGCTGGCGGCGGTGGTGCTGTTCTTCACACCGCTGGGTACCGCACAAGCAGCTTGCTCGACCGTCGGCTCGACCGTGACTTGCTCCGGCGTTCCTGGTATGCCGCTGTTTCTTAACACTTACACCAGTGCCACCAACAACCTGACGGTCAACGTCAACGCGAGCGCCACAATGAACGGGACGCCGGGCAGCAAGGTGATGAGCCTGACCGGCACCGGCATCACGCTGAACAACTCGGGCCTCATCGACCCTTTCTGGCTGGGGCGGGAGCCCGCTTTGAACGGCGGGGTGGTAATGGGGTCGGGCGTGTCCACCACATACAGCATCACGAACCTGGCGAGTGGAACGATCAAAGGCACTGCCGGAGTGGAGGGTGCGACGCTGAGCAGCCTGGACGGACTGGCGTTGAACGTGAACAACGGCGCATCTGGCGTCACCAATGTCGTCAACAGCGGCCTCGTCAACTCCGTCTCGCTGTTGGGCGCCACGGTCGTTGCTTCGGACGCGCTCATCGTCGGCGTTCGTGGTGGTGGTCAGGTCAACATGACCAACAGCGCCAGCGGCGTTCTAACCGGCCGCACCGCCTTCGAGGCCTCCGCGGCAGGCAACGCCTTCACCAATTTCGGCACCATCAACGGCGGGGTCTCGATGGGCGCGGGCGGTGGTGCCAACAGCTTCACGGCGGTCACCGGTTCCAGCGTGAGCGCAGCGGGCGGCACTGGGCAGGCACTGGGTGGTCTTTCTGGCGTCAATCTGACGTTCGCGGCCACCGGCCAGATCGACGGCGGCTCTGGCGGCGCCAACACGCTGACGTTGCGCAATGTGGCCGACGACCACAGCAGCACCGGCACCGGGACCGTGTCTGCTGCCACCTACGTCAACTTCGCCAACCTCACCGTGCAAGGTGGTAGCTGGGCGCTGCAGGGCGCGCTGATCAGCGGCAGCACCACGCTTAACGGTGGTGTGGCACTGTTCAGCGACCCCGCCGCATTCGGAGCCGGGGTGCTGACTTCCAATGGCGGGGCCGTGCAGGCAACGGTCAATGACCTCACCGTCGGCAACCTGGTGTCGCTGGGCGCAGGGGGCTTGACAGTTCAGGGCGTCAACAGCATGAGCCTGACCGGGACGATTTCCGGTGCGGGCGGGCTCACCAAAAGCGGGGCGGGCCAGCTCACGCTCACCGGCGCCAACACCTATTCCGGAGGCACCACCATCACGGCGGGCACGCTTCAGGGCGACAGCACCAGCCTGAAGGGCAACGTCCTCAACAATGCGCAAGTCATTTTTGACCAAGCTGCCACAGGCACGTATTCCGGGGTCGTAAGCGGTATCGGGGCATTGACCAAAGCAGGTGGAGGCAACCTGATTCTGTCGGGCATCAACACCTATAGCGGCATCACCAGCGTGGATGGCGGCACGCTGTCCGTCAATGGTTCATTGGCCGGTTCGTCCATCAGCGTAAACAGCGGTGGCGCGCTGGGTGGCAGTGGCATCGTAGGCAGCACGACCGTAGCCGCAGGCGGAGCGCTTGCACCCGGCAACTCCATCGGCACGTTGAGTGTTGCCGGCAATCTCAACTTTGCCCCCGGCTCCATTTATCGTGTAGACGTCGATGCTGCGGGCAACAACGACCGCACCAACATTACCGGCATCGCGACTCTAGAGGGAGCTGTCGAGGTCCGAGCGGCACCGGGAAGTTACGCTGACAGCACGTCTTACACCCTCCTCAGCGCCGCGGGTGGTTACACCGGTACTTTCGCCGGCGTGACGACGGACATGGCATTCCTTACTCCCTCGCTGACGTATGACGCAAACAGCGTTTTCCTCACCTTGGCACGCAATGACATCAGCTTTATTTCGGTGGCGCGCACGCCCAATCAGATGGCTACCTCGGATGCACTCGAAAGCGCAAATACAGGAGCGACAGGCGACATGGTGACGGTACAGAGCGCCTTGGTTGGCCTTTCTGCCGAGCAGGCTCGCGCAGCATACGACTCTGTCAGTGGTGCCGGACTGGTAGCTCTTCGCGGCATAGGCACTGGGTTTTCTGCTGGATTCGGCAACCTATTGCAGACCCGTATGGGCACGGTGCAAGCAGGCGGAACAAGAAGTCCGACCAATGCGTTCAGCAATCGGCCCTTGCTTCTCGCCTCAAATGACCACATGTCTGCTTTGAGCGAGCTTGTTTCTGATTCACTGCAGAAGATCAGTTTGTCGGAGGGATTGCTTTGGCCTCCGGTCTCCACCGTACAGGGCCACGGTTTCTGGCTGCGCGGCGCAGGCGGCTTCCAAGACAACAGCGCCGATGCCAACGCATCGGGCAGCAAAGTCAGGTCCACGTCGTTGAGCGTCGGTTTCGATACCCAGTTGGGCGAAGGTCTTCTGGTGGGTGCTGCGCTGAGCAGCGGTACTTCACGACTGAGCTTTGCCAACAACGATTCGGGCAAATCACGCAGCACCGCCCTGGCGGCGTATGGCAGCTTCGTTGCAGGCCCGTGGACCTTCAAGGGTTCGGCCAGTGCGGCTTGGAGCAGCAACAAAATGGATCGAACAGTCACGGTGGGTGCCCTGGTTCGTGAGGCCAGTTCGGACTTTAGCGGTAACACGCTCTCCGCCTATGGCGAGGCTACGTTCAGCATTCCGCTGCTTGGTTGGACTTTGAGTCCCTTGGCGGCTCTTTCAATCAACAGCGACAAGGTCGACGGATTTACCGAAACCGGGGCTGGGGCTCTGAATTTGCAAGTGTCTGGCCAAACCAACACATCCACCAAATCCCTATTGGGCGCCAAGGCAAGCTTTGATGTCGGTAGGGTGCGGTTGGAACCACGCGCCATCTGGGCACATGAGTTTGGGGATGTCAACAAGCCCATGAGCGTCCAATTTCAGGGTGCGGCTATGGCTTCACCATTCCAGGTCTCCGGCGTAGCGCTCAAACGTGACACCCTGATCGTTGGCCTAGGCGCCAACGGGAGCATCAGCAGGGGAATAGATCTTTTTGCCGATGTGCAGTTTGAGCACAACAGTCGTCAGCACAATGCGGGCGTGCTGGTTGGCCTGCGAGCCAACTGGTAGGAGGGTATGAGGCTGTCCGAGCAGCAAATTGCCACTCTCACTCAGCTCGATACGCTGGGTCCTGAGGGTCGTTCTTCTGCTCACGAATGATCTGTAGAGCGATTTCGACCGAAAGCGTTTCGGCCGCTTTCGACCACGACCAAGTTGACGGCATCTAGCCCTTGTCGATTTCTGCCAATGCAAGCGTCAGCCTTTCTTCCAATGTCTCGCGGATAGCGGTTAGGTGCGGTCGCTGAGCTCGAAGCTCTCTCGGATGAGGCGGGTGAGCCTAGCGTCGTCCTGGCTGCGCTGGCTCGCCGCCCAACTCCAGTTTAAAAGTGACCGGATATGGGGGAGACGTCAGTGTGATGCTGCTGGACATCGATTCGTAGAAATCCGAGCAGTTTGTACTTGAACTTGAAGACGGTGAGCTGGGAGCTCTCAATCCACCCATGGCATCAAGCTCGCGAGTGCAACTCATGGTGGCCCTGGATTAGCTCAACGAGCGCTTCGGACGGAACATGCTCAAACTGGCCAGCGCAGATTTGGGTGGTGCACCGCGCAACTGGACCATGAAGCAGGAACTGCGCACGCCGGCATAGACCACGCGCTGGGAGGGCAGCTTGTTCAGCGTAGCCGTAGCGCACTCAATGTGCAAATCACGACGCATCAGCAGCGGGAAGCGTCAGTTTGAAGCATGCCCCACCTCCGGGGTTGAGTGAGGCCGCGACAGTACCCCCATGCCGCTCCACAATGCGCTTTACGTTCGCCAATCCCATACCCTCGCCGGGAAACTGATCGGGATGATGCAAGCGCTGAAAAGGCTTGAACAGCTCGTGTATCTTGTTTGCCTGAAAACCCACCCCGTTGTCCGACACCGTGACGCAAACCCACCCTTTGGTATCGCCGGGTACTGAGGCAACCCGTACGTGTGGGGATTTCACGGTGCCGGAGTACTTGATGGCATTGCCGACAAGGTTGACCAACACTTGGTGCAACAGCCCTTCATGTCCTTGAACTGTGGGCAAATCACCGACTTCAATCGCACAGCCCTGAGCGGGGTGGAGTGTGCGAAGCTCTTCAAGGACCGTTGCGCACACCTCATTCAAATTCAGGCGCTCGAGATGCAACTCCCGATGACCCAAACGCGAGAATTCAAGCAGATCGTGCACCATCTTGATGGCCTTGTCTCCTGATCGAATGCCCGAAACAACCAGGTGTTGCAGGTCATTCTCAAGCGCATGTAGTGCTTCATCGTTCAGCGTTTGCAGCACCATCTTCATGGTGGTGATCGGGCCTCGAAGATCATGGGAGATCCGGGCTGCAAAGGCGTCGAGTTCTCTGTTGATGAGCAAAAGCTCGTCATACCGTAGCTTCAAGTCACCTTGGAGTCTTGCAATCTCCCGCCTCAGCCTTTCTTGCTCCAATGCCTTGGAAACTGTCGTGAGCATGGTGCTCAGTTTGAAAGGCTTGATCACATAGTCAACCGCGCCGATGCGCACGGCGTCGATGGCTGTTTGCAGACTTGCCTGCCCAGTCATCAGGATCGCGCCGACATCTCGATTCCGATGGCGCAGTGCCTCGATCATTTCCAAGCCGCTCATCCCGGGTAGGTTCAAGTCGGTGATCAACAAGTCCGCATCACTCAGTCGTGGATCGGCAAGGGCAGCGATCGGTGAAGCGTAGCCCTGGCAGCTGTAACCCTCGATCTGCAGCACATCGATGAGCGCTTGCCGCTGCACCGCTTCGTCCTCCACGACCGCGATTCGAAACGGACCAAGCGTGGAGGTGTTCATGGAAAGTTGACCTTTGTAGTTCGATCTACATCAAGTCTTGAGCCTAACAGACGATGAAGTGCACATCGGCACAACTTATGCCTTTTTTGTGTACTTAGTTTGTACACCGAGTTTAGGCGTTGGCTGGTGGAAGTGCAGATTTAAGGAATGACTTGCGCTTGAAGCGCACTTGTTCAAAACCTTGAATCAAGCCAGTGGGGGCATACTTGAACGCGGGCATGACTTTGGGCACTTCGCGGCTGTTGGGCCGCTTGGGCTGCGATGTCAACCTGTATCGGAAAATCCAGGATCACCTGTGAAGGTCACAAGTTCTCAACGAGCTCAAGCGTTGCTCAACACATCGGGATGCGCTTCATGCTGAATGAAATGGGCCGTCAACGGACAACTGCAGATGAAGTCTGCCGAGAGTTCAGGCATGACTGAGACTCGGGGACCAACTGGCTTTCAGATAGGCATCCAGTCCCTCTTGCTGCTGCTGGTCGGCATGTCGCTCTTGCCAGGTTTTTTCCTTGTTGCGCAAAACTACCGGCAGGCCCGTGCCGATGCTGAGCAAAACCTCAAACTTGAGCTTCAGTCGGTGTCGGTGCTCGCGCACTCAGGCCAAGAAAACGTGGTTGCGGGCGTGCGCAATATTCTGGAGACGGTGGCTAGTGGGCCCTCGGTGCGCCGAACCGACATTCGGAATTTGTGCTTTGAGTTTCTGGGAAACATCGCCTCTCGCTCTGCCGACTTCGCCAATCTGGGATTTGCCGACGTGCGAGGCGACATACAGTGCATCGCGCGAGGGGCAGGGCAGCAGCTCAATATAGCTGACCGGGATTATTTTCAAACAGCATCGAGCACTCGGAGCTTCACCATCGGTGGCTACATCGTGGGAAAAGTGCTGGTCATACCCGCAATGGGATTTTCCATTCCTGTCTACGACTACCAGGACAATTTTGTCGGAGTCGCCTTTGCATCACTCAACCTGCAGAGGGTGAATTCGGTTCTTCAGGGTTTGATGCTGCGAGAGGGGATCAGGGTGGACCTGGTGGATGCGAACGGCATCTTGCTGGGCTCAACAGGGGCGGGGTTTGGTCAGGTCGGGGCCGATTACCCGGACTCAAGGATCCGAGCTGCCATTGCTCAGGCGGTGCAAGGTAAGGAAGAGGTTTCGACCAGTGAGCACGACGGGCATTGGGTTCAAGTTCGGGCCGTCGGTCCGCAGCAAAGTGGCGCGATGTATGTGGTTGCCAGCGCAAACACCCTTCAAGTCTTCGGAGCGCTCAACGAGCGTCTCCTGGGACAACTTGCGTTCATGTCGACGCTGCTTGTTGCTGGTCTTTTCCTGGCGTGGCGATTGGGCGTGGCATTGGTAGTCAAACCCGTCCTGGCTTTGCAACACAGCATGGATGAGGCGTCTGTATCGCCGCACCGGCTCTCCACGCGGTTTCAACACCGTACGAAGGAATTGCACGGTCTTGCCGCAGGGCTGCAGACGATGGTCGGGCGATTGCGTCACGGGCAGCAGGAAATCGCTCGTGCGCAGAGGATCGCCGGGATCGGCTTTTACGCGCTGGATATCCAAGCGGGTGTGTACCGCATGGACGGGACACTGGAGTCCATGCTGTCCATGGCGCCCGGCGCATCTGGCCACAATGAAGCCGTTTTTGAAGCCCTGTTCGCCAAAGCGGACATTGAAGACTTGAAACGCAAGAGAACACTGCTCTCGCAAAGCGGGGGCGAACTGCGGATCGAACTGGGCTTTCTGCGTCCCGATGGGGAGCAGCGGATTGTTGAGGTGTTTGAACTGCTTTCGGCCGACGTGGATATCCACCGCCCCGATCAAAGCGTCATTTCGGGCGCGATCCAGGACATCACCGACCGCAAGCGCCTTCAGCGCATGTTTGCTCTGCTGGGCAGTGTGAACCAGGTGGCGGTGTTCTCGAAGTCACGCGCTGCGTTGTATTCACAGCTTTGCGAAGTGGCTGTCGGGGTGGGCGAGTTCAGGATGGCCTGGGTAGCTTGCCGGGATGCGGATGGCCACGGTCTGGCGCCCTTGGCGGTGGCAGGACACGACGACGGCTACGTCAACGAGGTCATGCTGCACCAGCAGATTCCTGGTGCAAGCGAGTCGCTGGCAGCCACCGCTTTTCGCACTCAGAAACTCAGCATCATTGAAAATTTTCGTCTCGCGGATGAAGGTGCGTGGTGGCGCACCGAGGCATTGCGCCGGGGGTACCGATCGGCTGCTGCTGTACCCCTGATGTTGGATCAGGAGGTGGTTGCGGTTGTGATCCTCATGGCTGGCAGCGCTCACTATTTCCAAGCCGCCGAGTGTCGTCTGGTGGTGGATCTGGCGGCCAGTTTGTCCAATGCACTTGCCCATCAGCGTGCTGTGCTTGAGCGTGAGCAGGTGCTGGCTGAACTGACGACAACCTCACAAAGCCTGATACGAGCGCAAGCTCTGGTCCAACTGGGCAACTGGACCCGCTACGCTGCCGACAAGACAGCGATCTGGTCTCGCGGTCTCTACGACTTGCTTGGACGTGACCCGGCAGAGGGACCTCCACCGCTAGAGGACGCTCGCCGCAACGTTCACCCAGATGACCTGGAACACTACATGGCGACGATGAATGCAGCCCTTGGCGGTCGCACGCGCACGCCCCGCATGCGGTACCGCGGCCAGCGTGGTGATGGCCAGTGGCGCTGGTTCGAAGAGGTCATCGATGCGCCGGTTGTTGGTGAACAAGGCCAGGTGCTTCACGTGAGCGGAACCGTTCAGGACGTCACGGAACAGATGGAGGCTGAGCGCACGCTGCAGCTGCAGCTGTCTCGAACGGAGCTCCTCAACCAGATTGCCCGAGCGACTGAAGAAAGACATGATCTCAAGAGTGTTTTTTCGGTGGTGTGCGAGAACCTTGAAACCCATTTCAGTGTGGACGTGAGTGCAGTCCTCAAGCGCGGCGACGGCGTTGATGTGTTGTTGGTCGAGCACCTGGGCGAGCGTGGAAAGCACCTCGCAATGGCGGCAGGGCTGCGCGAGGGAACCGTATTTGACGCCACATCCAACGGGTTGGCGAGGTGCCTGCGAGGAGAGCTGATTCATGAGCCCGAGCTGGGCTTCAAAGACCAACCTCTGCCTCGCTCACTGGTGGCGGCCGGGCTGAATGGGCTGGTGCTGGTTCCACTTCAGTCATCAGGGGAAGTTTTCGGTTTGATCCTTGTCGCGCGAACAAAGGCCCGGGCATTCTCCAGCGGTGAGTGCGAATTTCTCCGCCAGTTGGGTGAGCATGTGTCGTTGGCGGCCAACCACGCCCGTCTGATTGAGTCGCTTCAGAAGGCATACAAAGAGCTGGAGGAGGCTCAACATGCGGCACTGCATCAAGAGCGCCTGAGGTTGCTCGGACAGATGGCCAGCGGCATTGCACACGACATCAACAACGCCATCTCACCTGTGTCGCTTTACGCTGACTCGTTGTTGATGCGTGAGGCAACCATCAGCGAGGATGGGCGGCGACAACTGGAGACTATTCAACTGGCGGTGCGTGATGTGGCGGACACCATCGCACGCATGCGCGAGTTCTACCGCCCTGGCAGTGAGACCACACACCGCGGGTTCGTTCAGCCAGGCAAGTTGGTCCTACAAGCGTTGGAGCTGACCAAAGCCAGATGGAGAACCCAGTCACAGATGAGTGGGGTAACCATTGAGGTTGAAACCGACTTGGTGTCGCCTTGTCCAGACATTCTGGTCATGGAGGCGGAGGTGCGCGATGCGGTGATGAACCTCATCCTCAATGCAGTGGATGCGATGCCATCGGGTGGTCAGCTGACTGTGGCGACTCGGGTCGTCGCTAACGGTGGACTGGATAGGTTGGAGATCGAGGTGCGCGACACCGGTGTGGGAATGGACGAAGAGACCAGCCGTCGATGTATTGAGCCTTTTTTCACCACGAAAGGGGACCAAGGATCTGGCCTGGGACTGGCCATGGTTTTTGGTTGCATGAAACGCCATGGTGGTGAAGTGGCGCTTGACAGTCGTCAAGGCGAGGGCACGCGTGTTCGCCTGTTGTTCAATCTCTCCCAACCTGATCGGCCTCTGTCACGGGGATCTGTCGGGATTGCATCGGACGCCATCCGGCTCCAGGGACGGCATATCCTTCTGATAGATGACGACCAGTTTCTTTTGCAGGCTGTGTCCACGGTGCTTCGAGAAACCGGTCATGAGGTGATCGCCATGGCCAACGGTGAGGCTGGACTGGCAGTATTTGAGGAGCACTTGGACAAATCACCTTTTGATATCGTGCTCACCGATCTCGGTATGCCTGGCATTGACGGTCGTGCGGTTGCCTTAAGGATCAAGGCCATGTCACCTGCGACCCCGGTGATCATGATCACGGGATGGGGAAGGAGGATGAGCGAGGACGGAGAAATACCGGACCATGTGGACACGCTGTTGAGCAAACCACCGCAGCGTGGCGAACTGCTCGAAGCGATAGAAAGGCTCACCTCACGCTCGTAGTCACTGTCACAGCGCTTAGCTGATCCGAGAAACTAGGAAACACGCATTAGCACGTGCAGCACGCGAGCAACATGCGCGTTGTGCGTCGCCACCATCATGTCTGTAAACGGCAGACGCCCATCCCAGCCAGGAAGACACTCTACGTAAGATCGCAAGTTGTTGAACTGAACACGCCAGCTGCCGTGTACAGACTCTGCATCGTGGCGGCATTCACGGTACAAGTCCTCAAGCCCGCGCGCCGACAGTGCCAGAACGAGAACCGCCAGCGTAAAGGGTTTGCCTAAACCATTTCGCCGAAAGCTCAGCGCCTCGACAATACCTTCTAGTGCCCTGTCTGCCGGCGCGGTTTGTCCAGCGAGCTCATTTGTGCCTCCAAGCGATTGGGCTTGCCTACCGATTTCTGCACAAATTACCATCGCATCGACTTCCTCACGGAGCATGCGGATCAGAGGGTTTCCGTGGTCTGGCACGTCTGCAAAAGATCTTGGTACTGAGCCTTTGCAGAGGTGGGCTTGAACAAAGCGCATCATAGACATCATGTCCAAAAGCCGCCGACTGGTCCAGAGCTGACTAAGCTGTGGGTCATCCAGGACGGATATGAGTTTGTTGATCTGCGAGTATTCGTCGGACAGGTTTGAGGATGCAAAATTCTCTTCGGTGAACTTGTGTCGTGGCAGGGCGATCTGCCGCGCCCGCGCAATAGGGCTGTCGACTAGTTGAGGCAGACATCGCGAAACCGTGCAGCCAAGCGCAAGCCATTCTGCAACGTCCCCCTCCCCTTGAGGCAAGCCAGCCCAAGTAGCGCTGACTTCATCCACGAATCCTTCCAGTAGTTTTGACCTGCCGAGCAAGATGCCCTGCTGGTCGCGCATCTCGCAAGCCTCCGTCCTCAACGAAAAATAGGCTGCAGCAAAGCCGGCTGCAGTCAGCACCAGCACGAAGAAAACGAGCGCTGCGTACATGTTCATCGAGAGTCAAGTGTGCAGGCACTCGATGCGTGCAAAAGACGCGTGAGATAGCGGTCGGGCGCCACCAGGCACTGGTCGCCTACAGGCATGGTGACCCTCAATTTCGAGCGCGACGAGTTGGTCAGTTGGCTGCATGCGTTCAGCACACTCAGATCAAATCTGCGTGACTCATGCGACAACTCAACACGAGACGAATGCATAGCAAACATAACTTCTCCGAGGAAGAAAACCCAAAGCGGAACTGTTCATACTTGACCTCTCTGCGTAGATACTGAAAACTAAACAAACCCACCCTTCGATCCAGTCTGAAGATGGGGGACCCGGTCGTCCCTCAGGGTCCAGTCCTCAGATGCTGGGCAACCTTCTTCAGAAGCAAATCGCGATTGAAGGGTTTGGCGACGAAGTCCACTGCGCCAGCCTTCCTGCTGTCCACAATCACCTGCTTTGCAGTCTGGCCGGTCAACATGATCACAGGGATATCCAGATTGAGTTGACCGCTCCTGATCTCACGCATTAGCAAAATTCCGTTCGAATCAGGTAGTAGAAAGTCCATCAGAATCAAGTCAGGTCTGTTCGTGAGAAGGTAGCGCTGGGCGTCCATTGCCGTGCCCACAGCCTCGACGTCATAGTGTGCGCTGCTGAGCAACTGCTTGAGCAGACGGCGCATGTACTCGTCGTCATCCACCACCAGCAGCTGCGGCCGACTCACTTTGGCGTGCTTCACCAGATCACGCGTGGCCTTCAAGGGTTCGGCTAGCTCGCTGGTGATGGTGTCAACCCACTCTCGCAAAGGCTCCGTTGCCTGCACCACATCTTCAAGCGTGGGGATCAATGATTCGCGCTGCAGTACGCCAAAAGCCTGTTCGAACCTAGATGGGTCCCGCACAGTGAGCGCGTTGTCAAGTCCGGTAGCCAAGATTCGCTCAGACAGGCCACCCATGGCACGACTGACCGAGGCCTGAGCCTGACGTGCAGTGGATTGCGCATGTTGAGCGTGGATGCGCCCAACCTTGACCTGCTGCGCCAACTGCTCCTCCAGCGCTTCAGCTCGGCGCGCCAACGTGGCCAACTCCGACAGCGGTGCCAGAGCGAGTTCCTGGTGAAGTGCCTCAAGTGCGAGATGCACCGACATGGCCAGTCGCTTGGCATCGTGCACCAGTGGCCAGAACAGCACATAGTCGTCGAACACATCCTGCAGGCAGAGATCGAATGCGCGGCCCACGCTTTCCTTATCGCAAAGCAAGAGCGTACGGTGCATGAGTGACTGGATCACGTCGCTACGCCGATACAAACCCAGGTAAAACCGTTCGCAGGCCTCCACCGACTTGAAGGCTAGCACAAGCACCTGCGGCCTGACCCGATCAAAGACCGCGTCCGACTTCATTGGATCTGTCGTGGCTTCTACGTGCGGGTAGCGCTCGCGCAGCATGCTGCAGACCTGTTCGCCGTCTACCGCGTTATCTCCAACCACGAGGATGCGAGCTTCTCTGTGGCTCATTCAGTGTCCTTTTGCGCCCAAGAGCCGTCCTGAAAATGCGGTACACCGGTATGCTCGGAAAGACGGGTCATCACGTGTGCCAGTGCGTCTTCCATCGATGCCAAATGTCCGTGCATCTGTATAGCCACAGCGGTGGGTGCCTCGCGCTCAATACGTTCGCAGCAGGCACCCAGAGAGACCGCCCCGATCGCACGCGAGGAAGATTTGAGGCGATGAGCCAAATCGGCCATGCTCGCGAAGTCACCCCTACTGGCGGCTCTGTGCATTTCGTCCTTGGTGCTGAGCGCGGACAGCACGAAACGCTGGCGAAAGTCGGCTAGCAATTCCGGGTCGTCGCCAACCAGCCGCGAAAGAGCATGGTCGTCGTACGCGCAAAGGCCCAGCTCGACGTCGAACACATCAACTTCCTCGCAATCTACGTGATCCAGTAGTTCCAGTCGGCACACTTCCTCCGGCGGTAGCCAGCGCTTGAGCATCTCGCCCAGCTGGTCCGTTTGTACTGGCTTGCTAAGGTAGTCATCGATGCCGGCGGCGCGGCAGCGATCGATCTCGCCGACCAAGGCGTTGGCGGAGAGGGCCAAGATTGGCAGACGCGACCCGTCGCTCTCTTCTTCCCGAATGGTTGCTGCCAGCGTATACCCATCAAGGCCCGGCATGTGCAGATCGGTAAGCAACATGGCATGGCGCTGCGAGGCTCGACCGTCACGCCATCGTGCCAACGCATCCGGTCCGTTGTCGACCATCTCCGCCGCTACGCCCAGCAAGGCGAGCTGGTGACCAATCACCTTCCTGTTGATTTCATTGTCTTCAGCTACCAGCACCAGCGGACCACCCGCCAGTGCAAAGCGTGGTCCGGCTGACATGGTGATCGTTGGCTTGTCGTCTTCGATCTGCTTCGGTGCCTGTGCTGGCTCGAACGGCAGGGTCACCTTGAAGCAAGATCCCTGACCCTCCACGCTCTCAGCCTCAATCCAGCCCCCCATCATGCTGGTCAAGCGCTTGCATATCGACAAGCCCAGGCCAGTTCCGCCAAAGCGTCGCGTTGTCGTTCCCTCGGCCTGGACAAAAGGTTTGAAAATACGTTTCAACGCATCTAGAGGCATGCCAATACCGTTGTCGACAACGCTGATCTCCAGATGTCCTGGCAGCTCAGGCCCGCATAGCCGCACCCGTAGTTCCACTCGGCCGGCGCGCCCGGTGTCTGTCGAAAACTTGAGTGCGTTGCCCAGCAGGTTGTAAAGAATCTGACGCACCCGACCGCTGTCACTCTGGATCCAATCCGGCACGCCTTGCGCAACTTCCGCATGCAGGGCGATCGAGCAAGACGCCGCCGTGGCACGCAGTGCGTCGCACACACTGTCACTGAGCCTTTCGAGGGAGACCGGCTCGCGCTTCAGCGTGAGATGACCAGCTTCGATTTTTGAAAAGTCCAGGATGTCATCAATGATGTTCAACAGCGCTTGAGCCGATTCTCCGACGGTATCCACCAGATCACGTTGGTAGGGAGATAGCTCCGAACGCTGTAGCAGGTCGACGCTTCCCACCACGCCGTTCATGGGGGTACGGATCTCGTGGCTCATGGTGGCTAGAAACGCACTTTTCGCATCACTGGCCGCCTCAGCTGCACGACGTGCCTCTACCAGCGCCTGAGTTCGCTGCTCCACCAGATCCTCGAGGTGATATTGGTGACGTTCCAACTCCTCGGAGAGCCGTCGCCGTTCTGTCACATCAAGCATCAGCGCCAAGTATTGAGTCACTTGTCCCTTGGCGTCACGGATCGGCGTGATGGTCGCGTCCTCGACGTATTCCACGCCGTTCTTACGTCGGTTGAAAAGTAAGCCGCGCCAGGACCTGCCGGACAACAGGCGATCCCACATTTGGTTGTAGGTATCTCGTGGTGTCTTACCCGATTGCAGCATTCGCGGGTTACGCCCAAGAAGTTCATGAATGCCGTAGCCTGAGCTGGAAAGGGCTGCGGCATTGACATACTCGATGTTGCCTTCCAAATCGGTGATCACAACGCTTTGCGCGCTCTGCTCCACCGCCATAGATAGGAGGCGGACCTCCTGTTCCTGCACATGGCGCTGTGTAATGTCGCGCATGATCACGACAAAGCGTTTTTGATCCAGCACACGGATACTGACCTCAGCCATGAGGCCAGTGCCGTCGTTCCGCAGCACCTGCCAGTCGGCCAAGGTTTCTGCGCCCTTGAGCACACGCAGCGCAGTGCGGGCAAGTCGCGGGTGTTCACTGGCTGGTAACAACTCTTGGAGACGAATCTGCCGCAATTCGTCCACGCTACGACCCAGCATGCGGGCAGTCGAGCGGTTGGCGTCGATCACGCGGTAGCTCCGGTCGAGCAGCAGCATGCCGTCGCCCATCTGGTCAAAGAGGTTGCGCCGATCGGCGTCGGCGCTCTGGATCTGCTGGTGGACTCGCTGCGTGTTCAACCAGTGTTCTGCTGAGCGCGCGAGGTCACGCAACAGGCTGCGCTGCTCTAATGTGAGTTCGCGCGGTTGGTGATCGATCACGCATAACGTGCCCATCGCATGGCCGTCCACCATCAGTGGCACACCTGCATAGAAAATCACCCTGGGTTCACCGGTTACGAGCGGGTTGTCTGCAAAGCGCTCATCTCTGCGGGAGTCCCGTACCTCGAACAGCTCGGTCTGCAAGATAGCGTGGGAACAGAACGCCAGCTCGCGCGGGGTTTGCTGCGCGCCGAGACCTTCGCGCGCTTTGAACCACTGACGAGTTTCATCGACAAGACTGACCAGTGAGATTGGGCATCCGATAAGCTGGGCGGCAGCGCGCACGAGGCCGTCAAGCACAGGGTCGGCTGGCGTGTCGAGCACGCTAAGGGAGTCCAGTGTGGAGAGGCGAAGAGCTTCATCAGATCTCAGAGGTGCGGATTGCATGGCGACGCTTCAGTGGAAATGAAATAGGGTTGTGCCCCGTGCCCGGCGGGATACCAGATCGACAACGGTGATGAACTTTAGAAAGTCTCCGGCGCGGTGTCTGTCAGGAGTTCTTGACGCAGCCTCCTGCTGGCAGTGTTTCCCGGGCAGTTGATGCGACACGGCACGCTCTGCGGCAACAGCAGACGTACACACAACGTCAGCCCCGTCGATAAGTCTGGAATCTGCGACAGCAACAGCGACAGCAACAGCAACAGCAACAGCAACAGCAACAGCAACA
This sequence comes from Hydrogenophaga sp. RAC07, assembly GCF_001713375.1. Taxonomy (NCBI): domain Bacteria; kingdom Pseudomonadati; phylum Pseudomonadota; class Betaproteobacteria; order Burkholderiales; family Comamonadaceae; genus Hydrogenophaga; species Hydrogenophaga sp. RAC07. The sequence continues at coordinate 4,652,887 of NZ_CP016449.1, read as the reverse complement.
GCAACAGCAACAGCAACAGCAACAGCGACAGGAACACATGGCAATAAGCGCGATCTGTCGCATCGCGTCAGTGACTACATCGCACCCAGCGTGAACAATTTGTCGTCATTTGCATTCCATCCGGACATGCAACGAAAACGCCCGGTTGAATCGACCAGAAAGAAGCTTGCAGCCCCACCAAAATCCATGAAGCCAACCGAGAAGGCAAGTGCCCAGAGGAAGTCTTCAGTGACTTTCCACCGCCTCCCTGAGGCCACACACTCAGCCAGTTTTTCAGTCTGGAGAGCTGAAAAGGTAGGCAGTCCCGAGCTTTCCGCAGGAATGGCGGGACGACTGAAAGCATTGCTCGATCGCTCGGTTTCGCCAACGAACGGACAGGCTGTTCGCTATGAGCGCAACACGATTCTTCGTGTCGGAACCGAAGGCGCTGCACGGCCTGACCGATGAGCCAAGGAGGGTCAATGCGCTTGCAGACGAGCACGCAACATCGTGATGGCGTTGCTGCGCAATTGGCACACACGCGATTCGGTGACGTCCAGATCCAAGGCTATCTCGCGCAGCTTGCGATCATTTACATAGCATTCGACGATCACATATTGTTCGCGCTGGGGTAGGCCAACAATAGCCTCCACCAGCGCCTTGCGCCGACGCTGGTTCTCGATCTGACTGAGTGGGTCGGCATGCCAGTCGCCAAAGGCACCGTCCAACACCGATTCGCCCTCATCGTCGAGCTGGTCGATGTCTTCCATGTGCACAAGCTGCATGAGGTGCACCTTCCCCATCAGGGCGTGATACGCCTGAATGTCCAGGTGCAATTCGCTGGCCACTTCCTGCGCGACCAGCTGGCGGAGCAGCCTTTGTTGCAGGCGTTGCACCGCGCCATCAATGTCGCGGCGGCTCCGACGGCTGCCGCGAGGCATCCAGTCGCATTCACGGAGCTCGTCGATCATGGCACCGCGGATGCGGGGCATGGCGTATTTTTCGAGTTCACCCTCCTCCGGCACGCAGCGGTCCATTGCGTCACACAAGCCGATCATGCCGGCTTGAATCAGGTCGTCCACCTCTACCGAGGCCGGTAGTCGCGAGACCATGTGATACGCCGCCCGATGCACTATTGGGCTGTACTTTTTTAGCTGTTCGTTGCGGCTGAGCGGGGCTGTGTTCGAAGTCATGCGTTTCTCCAGTGGTATGCGACCTTCACAACGCTTGGAAACACCGTGGAATTGGTGCACGCCACCAGCGGGGGCCTTGTGGGAACTTTAAAAAGGCATGGGGTCTTTGTCTGTCAGGAGTTCTCAACAGGTCGACCCGACAGTGCATCCGGGGGGGGCATGCATCTGGGTCGCGTTTCACCATGTATAGGCTGGTATCTCATGAACGATGCCTGGGCGAAAAGGACACTTTCTCGGACCTACGCGCCACCACCCGATGTCGACTGCGTGGGCAACTCAGTCAAGCTGTTGGTGCAGCAAATGCCCGCCTCGGCGTATCGCACCCGAACGAATCGCAGTTGTGCCGTGCTGTTCGAGGCAACCGACGGCACCTACGGCCGGGGGTGGCCGACCGACAGGGGGGTAGAGCCCCAGCACGATCACACGCGATGCGCTCGATCTAGCTGATGCGCGAGCTGACGTGTGCCAAGTAAAACTGATGCTGGATGGCAGCAATCACGCATTGAGCCTTGAAATTTCTGGGCGGCGGCACGCAATTCACGCCCTGTGGCGACGGGCAGATGGAATCCTTGACTTGCCTGGGCATGCGCGAACGCGCCCCAGGCGTGCACACTTGAAGCATTTCAGCGGGTGGTCATTAGCTGGGACAATGTGCCCATGAGCCGCTGTTACTTACTCGACGACCATTCCTTGCTGCGCGATGGCTTGCGCTTGGTGCTGGAGAAAAATGGCCACAAGATCCTGGGTGAGGCGGGCGATCTCACGCGTGGCAGTATGGAGATCCGCGAGATGGAGCCGGAAATCGTGGTGCTTGACCTGCACCTGAATGGACGCTCTGGGCTGGAGCTGTTGGAGGAACTGCGCAAGCGCCGATCACAAACCCGAGCCATCGTGCTCACCATGTCCGCTCAGCCGCGCAACGTGGCTGAATGCATGCGCCAAGGCGCCCGAGGTTATCTGCTCAAAGGCGGCCCTAATCATGAGTTGCTGCTGGCAATCCAGCAGGTGATGGCCGGACACACTTTTCTGGGGGAAGGCGTGTCCAATCTCATGGCCGCAGCGCCACCCGAGGGTGATGGGGTAGCCGCGTTGTCTGCGCGCGAACGTCAGATTGTTGTGCTGGTGGCAGAAGGCCAATCCAGCACTGAGATTGGCCGATTGCTGCATCTGTCGCCCAAGACGGTGGATACCTACCGAAGCCGACTCATGGCCAAGCTGGGCACCCCCGATCTACCGGCACTCGTGCGCTACGCTTTGACTAAAGGTCTGATCGAGCCCGAAGGCCAATGATCCCCGGCGTAGCACCGCCGCATCCCAAACCTCAGTCTGCGCGGCGGGAGATCGCGCACCCACTGCGTACACTGCAACACAGAAGCTGAAACCTTTCGACTGACACGGGAGGCGGTTATTTCTACAGTGGACATGATCCCGCCGGGCGCATCGGGCGAACCGATCTCGTCCGGTGTTCGACCTGAAATCAGGTTCCCCAGTACTCCAGCGAAACCCGTCCTCCACCGGGGTGGTTCCCAACGCCTTCGTATGTCCGCCAAAGGTGGTGCTGGTATTGAAAGACCCGCTGCATTTCCAAACCCATGCGCAAGGATGTGAAGGCACCAGACATCCGCAACCAAATCGAATGCGTCTACGGCGAAGCCTACTGCGCGCCTTCCACTTCGAGCACCAACGTCTAGCCCTCGACGTGGATTTGATGCTCGGCTCCACCGTTCGGCGGTCCATCGTGCGCACCCTCTCCCCTGTGCGCCGCGCCATGGCCGGAGGCTGCCATGAACCCGACCTCTCAGCTCTGCGCCAATGCTAGTCCGCCCTATTGGTTTTGGTCCATTTCTGCAGCGTACCCAAGGAGACCACCCCTATCTCAACTTTCATCAAGACCAATCATGGATGGCATGAACCCCTAGTGCGCTCCGCGCGATGACCAATTTCTGGCACCTTGCTGTCTGTTCAGTCTGGATACAAACCTACTCCTGCGACGGATCCGTGAGAACTTCCTGCACTGGCTTGCCCGCGAGCGCAGCCGCGCGATGTCAGGCATTGCGAGACCGCCGAGCAGCGCCACAAAGTGAGGGCCTAAGCCCGTTGCAGCGTGACGGTGATAGTCGCACCTTCCCCCGGCGTCGCGCTGGCAACCACCTGCCCGCCATGTCGCTCCACGATGCGCTTGACGTTGGCCAGGCCCATGCCCGCACCCGAGAACTCACTGCGAGGGTGCAGCCGCTGGAAAGGGCGGAACAGCAGGTCGGAATGCATCGGCTCGAAGCCCACGCCGTTATCGCTCACCACGACGTCGATAAGGCTCTCGCCTCGCGGTTGGGAAAAGACGGACACGCACGTTTTCGGCTTCGGTTCGCTGTATTTGATGGCGTTGTCCAGAAGGCTCAGAAACACCTGGAACAGCAACCCCTCGTGACCGAGCACTGTTGGTAGTGGTCCGATCTCGATGCGGCAAAGTTCAGCAGGTCGCTTCGGTGCCGCCGCCTCCACGCAGCGGATCAACAAAGGCTCCAGCGGCAGCGGTACCAGTCGCAGGTGGCCATGTCCCAGACGTGCGAAATCCAGCAGGTCACTCACCATGCGCAGCGACTGGTCGCCCGACCGCACCGCACGTTCCAGCAGTTCCCGCACGTCTGTTTCCAATTCAGCGCCGATCTCTTCGCGCAAGAATGCCACGATGCCGCGCACGTTGTTGATCGGGCCGCGCAGGTCGTGCGCCAGGCGCGCGGCAAATGCGTCCAGATCCTGGTTCACTGTCGTCAGTTCTGCATTGCGCTGCACTAAAGTGGCCTGCAGTTCGCGGTTGGCGCGTTGCAGCTTTTGTACCTGAAGTGCGCGTACCACCACAGCCTCCAGCGCTGAAAGCGCGAAGGGTTTCTGCAGGTAGTCGACTGCGCCGCCGCGCAGCGCCTTCACCGCTGAGTCAATCGTGGCATGGCCGGTCATCAAGATAGCCGACATATCGGGGTGCCGAGCCTGCGCACGCCCTATCAATTCGATGCCGTCCATTTGCGGCAGTTGCAGATCGGCGATTAGCAGATCGGTCTGCGCGAGCGCGGGGTGATCGAGAGCCTGGGCAGGCGTGGAAGACACATCGACTTCGTATCCGCGCGTACGAAGAAAGGTTTGCAGCGTACGCACGAGGAGATCTTCGTCGTCGACGATGAGCAAGCGCGGACCCGGTTTTTGGTCGTTCTCGTTGTACTTGATCAAGGTCTGCTTTCGTGATGTCGGTCAGCGTACGTCGGGAGCACAATGCAAACCACGACAAGAATACCCTTTGCTACGCCCATGGATGAATCTACACCTCTGCGTGTGCTTTGCATTGAAGACGATCCTGACGATCTTGTACTGGTTCGGCTGGCTACTCGGCACTATCCCAGGCCACTGCACTGGCAGTGCACCGACAACGCGCAGGGCGTGACGGCCGCGCTTGCACAGGGGGTCGATTTCGTTTTGAGTGACTATCACCTAGGAGGCTACTCACCACTCAGGGCAATCGCGGAGATCGCAGCGCGGGGCATGGACATTCCGTTGGTTGTGGTGAGCAATGCGGTGGGTGAAGGTGCTGCGGTGGAGGTCCTGCGCGCTGGCGCGGCTGACTATGTAAGCAAAGATCGGCTTGCCACTCTGCCTATGGTGATCACCCGTGTACTTGAGGCGCGCGACCAGCGAGAACGCCAGCGCCGCCTGCTGGCTGACAACCAGGCCTCAGCCTTGCGCCTACAGGTACTGGCTGCCGAGTTGGTGCAGGCCCAGGAAAATGAACGCCGTCACTTGGCGGACACCCTGCATGACAGTTTGGGCCAAACACTGACTGCCCTGCAATTGCATATGCAGGCCGCCGATGCGGCTGAAAGCAACGACGAGGCTACTTCACTGCGCAAGAAGTCATATGCCATTCTGCGAGACGCGATTTCGCAGATGCGAACCTTGTCGTTTGCGCTGCGCCCTGCTCAACTGGATGACCAGGGTCTGTTCGCCACTGTGCAGTCTCTGGCAGAGGTCATGCTGACTCCGACCGGAGTGGACTTTGAGCTCCAGACCCTTGGACGAGAACGCAAGCGCGGCAGTGTTCAATCTGCTTTGGGCTTCCGCGTGGTGCAGGAAGCTGTGACCAACGCGATGCGCCATGCTCGACCTGAGCACATGGTCGTGCGTCTGCGTTTTCGTGACGCCGGCTTACTTGAGGTGGTGGTTGCCGATGACGGGGCTGGCTTCGACACACGCCGTCCTCGCTTGAGCGACAAGTCCGCCATTGGGCGTGGCCTGAGCACCATGGGCGAGCGCTGTGAACTGACTGGAGGAAGTCTGCGGGTGCGCAGCCAGCCGGGCCGTGGAACGGTGTTGCGCGCCCGCTTGGGAGAGCTTTGATGATGGCTCCGGAGCGCTCCGCCAGCGCCACCCAACACACAGGTTGGCGCACCTGGATAGCGCCTTTGGCTTTTGCACTTCTGGCGCTCACCTTCACCTTCGACCTGAGCACCCAGCAGGGCTTTGCTCACGGGATTCTCTATCTTCCGGTGGTCCTCATTGCCCTGCTGGGGCGAAATTCTGGCGTACTGATGGCCATCACTTTGACTGCTCTTGTGCTGGTACCTGTGGCAGGCTGGCTGTCGCCACCACCACCTGCAGGCTTCCCTTTGCATCTGCTGGTGGCCAATCGGGTAGCGGCTATGTTTGCGCTTCTGCTGGCGATGGCAGTTGGTCTTTTCACCTTGCGCCTTCAGCGCCGTCTGGTCGTAATGCATGAGAAGGCTCAGAGTCAAGCAAACCTGTTGGAGATTGCGGGTCAACTGGGGCAGTTGGGTGGTTGGTCATACGACTTGCGCACCATGCGCGTCGATTGGTCCGCGGAAGTGGCGCGGTTGCACGGCCGTCCGTCCGGTTACCAGCCCGACGTCGAAGAAGGTCTGTCCTACTACTTGGATCCCGATCAGTCGCGCATCGAAGCAATGTTCAACGCCTGCCTGCAGAGTGGGGAGCCCTTTGATGACGAGTTCCAGTTGCGTGCATTCGATGGGCAAGTGCGTTGGGTCCGGGTGGCGGCGCGCGCACAGACAGACCCACGAGGGAAGATCATCCGGCTGCAGGGAGCATTTCAGGACGTGAGTGCACACAAGAACACCCAGCGTCTGCTTGTCGAGAGTGCACAGAGTTGGCGCCGCTTGGCAGAGGCCATGCCCTTCATCGTTTGGACGACCGACTCCCGGGGGCACATTGACTACATCAGCCCAGCAGTCACGCAACTCAGCGGCGTGTCTCAGCGAGATGCGCTTGGAGAGGGGTGGCTCGACCTGGTGCATCCCGATGACCGCAGCAATGCAATCTCGGTTTGGACCGACGCTCGGCTAAATCGCCAGCGCTACGAGAACGTCTTTCGGTTGCGCGACCGGAACAGCCAGTACCGCTGGCATCTGGCGCGTGCTATCAAGCAGCACATCCTTCCCGATATGGAGAAAGCCTGGTGCGGCACTGCAATCGACATCCACGATCGCGTCGAATTGGAGCGGAATGCGGTGGATTCACGCAATCGATACGAGGCAGTCCTTGAAAGCACCAATGACGCGGTACTGGCTTTGGATGCCGACTGGCGCGTGACCGTGGTCAACAGCCGTGCCGCCAATCTCCTACAACGCGATCGGCAAGACTTGATCGGGCGCACTGTATGGGAAGAATTTCCTCAGGCGCGTGGCTCACTGTTTCAGAGAGAGTATGAGCGCTGTCAGCGCGAGCAGGTCATGGTGCGGTTCGAGGAGTTCTTCGCGCCGCTGGACGCGCTGTTTGAGGTAACCGCCTACCCCGGGCAAGACGGTGGCGTCACCATCTTCTTCCGCGATGTGACTGAGCTGCGCCGCGTTGCTGAACAAATACGCCAGTTGCGGCGACTGGAAGCCATCGGACAACTCACTGGTGGCGTGGCTCATGACTTCAACAACCTGCTGACTGTGGTGATGGGCAATGCCGAAATGCTTCGCGACCAATCAACTGAAGGCAGCATTGAGCGCGAACTGGTTGACACCATCACTGAAGCAGCCGCGCGCGGTGCGGCGATGACCCAGCGCCTGCTTGCATTCGCGCGCAAACAGGCCTTATCACCGGCACCAGTGGATGTGAACCGGTTGGTCAGTGAGATGGAGCCGCTACTGCGCCGCGCACTGGGAGAACACATTCGAATCGAGGCGGTGGAGGGGGTGAATCTGTGGCCTGCGCTGGTGGATGCTGGTCAGATGGAGAATGCGCTGCTCAACATGGCCATCAATGCACGCGACGCCATGCCCAATGGGGGGAACTTGCTGATTGAATGCAACAACGTTCACCTGGATTCCACCTACGCGGACAAGAATCCCGGCGCGCAAGTGGGTGACTACGTGGTGGTGACCGTCACAGACACGGGTACCGGCATGACGCCCGAGGTGCAACAGCGGCTGTTTGAGCCCTTCTTCACCACCAAGCCCAAAGGTCAGGGCACGGGGCTTGGTTTGTCCATGGTGCACGGATTTGTGAAGCAGTCCAGTGGTCATGTGACGGTTTATAGCGAGCTCGGCCAGGGCACTGCCATGAAGATTTATATCCCGCGTGCGGACGCTGCACCGGCTAAATCGGTAGCCCCCACGCAGGAGGAGGTTCCCCAGGGAAGAGGCGAGCTGGTCCTACTTGTTGAAGACGACGACATGGTGCGTCAATTCGCCAGCGCTCAGTTGCACGCCCTTGGCTACCGCACACTGACAGCGGCCAGCGGCCTGGCAGCGCTTGAACTGTTCGGCCAACATCCCGACATTGACCTGCTGTTCACCGATGTTGTGATGCCCGGTGGCATGAGCGGACGGAACCTGGCTGATCACATCCACTCTCTTCGGCCAAATTTGCCTGTGCTCTACACATCGGGCTATACCGACAACGCCATCGTTCATCAGGGTCGGCTTGACGCGGGTGTGATGCTGCTGACCAAGCCCTACCGGCGAGGGGAGCTTGCCCAGCGTTTGCGTCAAGCGCTTTCTCCAAAAGGAAATAAGTGATTTTTTCTTGACTTCCTCAATGCCGCGCAGCTCCAAGCGCTTCCTGACGGCCGCCATCCGCTCGCTACGCGTGAATGCACATTCGCAAGTGCGCAGCCTCCTGTGAGGTCGAAAAAGGATGACGCGTTTTCTCTGGCAGGTACCGCTCATCAATAGACGCACAACCTGTGGCGCTGTGCAGCGAACTTGACGCTTGAGCTAGGAGCCAGTGATCCCGTCAGGGATCAGCGCACCAGAGATAGTCAACTCCACGTCAGGCTTCATTGATGGAAAGCAGATGCGTTTTCACTGGTGCGAGCTTGACTCTTGGGGATTTTGTCATTGCCCACCTACCTTGGCAGCAATCCGCCGCTCCTCCCCCACGGTGCGGGCACACACGACCAGCCGCTCATCGCACACAGCGTGTCTTCCGTTGCTCAGCGAAATCAGGGTTAGCGGTGCACCCTTGTCGACCATCAACACCTTGCCCACTGGGTACACACCGCGATCAGTCTCCAGCAGCCACGGAAAACTCCAGTCATCAGACGAACTGGCAGACACTAGAACGCCGATCGACTCGCGTTTGGTGATCTCCGCCGGAATGAAGATCTTGAGTGCGTCATATGCCAAGAACAGAAGCCCTGCGGTGACCACGAAGGACCCCAAGCCGAACGGGCTCGGTTTGGGGCGAGGGGTTTCAACTGGATCTGGCGCCACCTCTTCCTCATGTTGCTCTTCAATCTCATCCTCACTGGCGCATACCATCGCGCATTCTTCGGCCTTCCATGCCAGCATCCAATCGTGAAACGCTTTGATCAGATCAATCTTTCGCGTGGACTCGCCTTGCGCCGGGCGCAGCAGAATGTGAGAGCCATCAGGGCTCGTCAGCATGGGGGTGGGCGGGGTAGTCAAAGGGACTGTTTGCTCCCAATGCTGTGTTTGCCAGTTGGGGAACGCTTCCCAAATGACCTTCTCAGGACGGACGCCGGATTTCAAGGCAAGCATGGCCGGCGTGATGTGCTCCAGCTTGTGCCCGACAAAAATATTTAAGTGCCCGGTCAGCTCGATGCAGATGTTTCCTCTCCACAATTCGTGGACGATCGTCTTGCTCTGCTCCGTCGTGCTTTCCGGGTTGGGGGGTGTTGTGTCGGTCATCTGATTTCTTTCTGATTTTTTCGTGATGCAGTTGTGATGGATTCGTGATGTGCGAGGTCGCATATCCAAAATCTCACGAAAGAGATCTGTGTCAAGGGCGCGGCGCGAGGATTTTTTGAAGGTCTGGCGGCCGGGTCCTGCCCTGCGATTCAGGGACGCAGGTACTTGACCGACAGCGCGCGCTCCTGGACGGTAACGGGCCAGAGGTTGTGCAACGGGGTGACAGCCAGCGCCACAACCCCAGTAAGACGCGCCACCTGCTCGGGATCCACCTCAAAGGCGGCACGGTCCAGATTCAGCACGGCGCTGATGGTGTCGGCCATGCCGGTGCTGCGGCGGGCGAGCTGGCGCAACGCGTCGTGCAGCAGGTCAACACGCAGGGTGTTCGGATCCGCCGGCAGCACCACTGGACGATCATCCTCCCGGCCGTCATCGGTGCTTTCATCAGCGCCTTGGTCAATACCTTGGTCAACGCGATGTTTCGCACCGCCCTGCGCGCCCTGCTCCGCACCGCCCGACTCGGCGACGGGAAGCAGCACGGTGAAGCGGGAGATGGGCGCCACAAACGCAGCAGTGAATGCCATGTCTGCTTCGCCCGGTGACAGCATGGGCGAGAGGTAGGCACGAACGCCTGCGTCCAAGGCGCCCTTCCACGGCGTGAGCAGCTCCAGCTGGCTCGCATGCAGACGCGGCTGGAGGTACGCACGGCGTACCGTTGCGTCGCTAAGCGCAGTCTTGATGAATTCGATCAGCATTGGTGGCATGTGCAGGGGCAACTGCGCATGCACCGAGGCACACAAGTCGGCGTTGGCCCAGTTCGGGTCGAACAGGCGGCCCAGGCTCAGGCGCTGCGATGTCACCTCTCTGGGGGAGTTCTTCATGAACGCGGCGAACTCGGCTTGGTTGAAGGAGGTGGTGACGATGCGGTTGCGGGTGGGTTTGTTCATTTGAAATCCTGAGATGTGTGGGAATGCGATTCGGATCGGGTGGTGATTGATGTGGCGGTGAGACCTCGGTGCACGGATGCGGCTTGCTGCACCGAGGAACAAGCGGGATCAGACGGCCGAGACCACTTGCGAAGGCTTCACTCTCGGCCAGAGGGGTCTTGCGGATCGCCCGAGGCGGTCTTCTGCTCGGTGTGGACGTCCTTGCGGTCGATCAGGACGGTCGAGCGCAGGGTCACGTTGAAGTGGTGGCCCTTGTGGTCCATGGCCACCTGAATGCGCTCCCTACTGAACCAGTCCACCAGGGCTGCGCGCTCTGACGGTTTGAGGTTTTTAGTGGCCGCCTCGAGTGCGACAAAGGCGAAGGTGGACACGTGGTGTACGCGCCCAGGAATCAAGCGGCGGGTCTTGGGCGCGGGGTGCTTTCGCCAGATCAGACGAGGCTTGCCGTTGACACGGGTCAACGGAGGTTTGCTCGAGAAAATGAGGGTGCGAATGTGCATGGTGTGATCCTTGAGGTGGATGCCCGCAGGCATCGCGAATGAGGGTGAAGACGTCGACGTCTGAAAAGGTTTGGGCAAAGCTCCGCCCTTCCTGCTGTCCCGAGCGAACGTTCGGGCTGCGGCAGGTGGGGTATCTGCTTGTGGGTTTGCTAGTCCTGCGGAGAACGTTCGGCGGAGGTCGCCGAGCGCAAGAAGGACAGCGGGCTCAGTGGTTGCGCCTTGGTCGTGTTCTTTCGGCGCGCAGCTGAGCGGGGGAACAAGACCTCAACGGGTTGCTCTTTGCTGTGCGGGTCACCCGTTGCCGTGTCGTCTGCGTGCTGATGCGACGCAGTACGGGTGCACTGTGCACTTGCGTAGTCCACCCCCGCAGACGCGGCACTCTCGATGGGTTGAAAGGCTTTCGCATATTGGTGCTCCACCAGTTCCAATGTCTGAGCTTCTTCGGACAAGCGGATAACGCTCCCCTGCACCGGTGCCACCGAGATGTGCTGCTTGAGCAGGCGCTCCATGGCCGAGCCGTCGCGCCGCGTCAGGTTGGGCACGTAGCGGCTGTAGACCCGAAACAGCATCTCGGTGCTGGTGTGGCCGAGCTGGCGCGCGATCCACTCCGGTGCTTCGCCCGAGGCCAGCCACAAGGTGGCCGCGGTGTGGCGCATCTGGTAGGCCCGGCGGTGCGGGATGTCCAGGTGGCGCAAGAGCGGTGACCACACCCGGTTCAGAAAATTCTGGTTGTCGATGGGCGTGCCGTTGCGGTTGCAGAAGACGAACTCGGAGGTCTTGCCCGTCACCTTGAACTGCGCCTGCAGCGCATCGAACACCAGATCGTTCATCTGGATGTCGCGCACACTGCCGTCGGTCTTGAGCTCGTCCTCTTCCTTGAGCACGATGGCCTCGCGCACCAGGATCAGACGGCGCTCAAAGTCGATGTACTTCCACTTGAGGCCGTGGGCTTCACCCGTTCTCATGCCAGTGAAGAAGCGCACCGTGAAGTACTGGCGGTAGTCCGCCCGCACAGTGGTGAGGATCTGCTGCACCTCGTCCAGGGTGAACGGCATCACGTCGCTGCGCTTCATCTTCAGCGGCTTGATGTTGCGGAACGCGGAAGTAAACTCGAGGCGGTCGGCTGCTTCGTTGAGGATCTGGCGCAACGGCTTCATCACGGAGTTGATGCGACGGTTGGACAATGTGCTCTGGGATTTTCGGGTGGTTACTTTGGCGAGTGTTGCCCGAAATGCCAGTACGTCTGCCTTGGTGATCTGGCCGACCTCCTTCTCCCCGAAGTAAGGGATGAGGTACTGGTCGATCGACCCACGCTGCGTGACCTTGTAGCTGCGGCGCCAGGAGACTTCCGACTCCGAGAACCACATGTCGGCGAACTCCTTGAAGGTAGGTGTGCCGGTGCGTGACATGGGGTTGCGCTGCAGTTCTGACTTGCCTTCTTCTGCAGCGGCTTCGGCCACCGGCTGACCCGATGGCAGAGGCTTGCCGAAGGTCTTCTGGTAGTCGAAGGTGCCGAGGGCGATGTCGCCTTCGATGCGTTCAAGGGCCTTGTGGAGGCGCTTGCGGTTGACCGGGGTATCAGGCAATGCAGTCTGCTCGCGCATCCGCTGGCCCTGAAGCACGAAGTCCAGGAACAGGAGCCCAGATTCTGAGCGGCGGCGAATACTACCCACGGAGCGCTCCTCCGTTGGTCATTGGAATGGGAGAGCTCGACATGTGCGAGTAGCGCGCCATGTCCTCTTGGATGTGCTCCCAGATGTAAAGCGTCTTGCGGCCTCCGAAGGGGCGGATGTAATGACGACCCTCGATCAACACACTGTCCTTCAGGCGATCTCGGATCGTCCTCGAGTCATATTTGATCAAGGCCGACAACTCCGCGGTCGTCAGATATGTTTGAGGGCCAGCTTCAGGGATAGCGACTTGCATGGTGGATGTCCTTTCAATGAACAGTTACACTGGGAGACCAGTTTGCAAAAAACCAGGTCTTTTTGATCTCCTACAGGTCAGTGTATCTGATTTTTACGCCGCCACAAGTCTTTTTGGTCTTCAGAAGATCATTTTCTACAAAACAAGGTCATGATCCGATGTCACTTCGCCCGACTGCTCGGGGAGCGAAAGCTCAAGATCGCCGACGTTGCCAGGGATACCGGAATCAATCGCGGCACTCTGACGCGGCTGTATTACGAGACAGCTGAACGAGTGGAGATCGACGTGCTGGACAAGCTGTGTGACTACTTCGGCATCGATTTACCGGAGTTGCTCGAGCGAACGAGCAGCTCCGATCAGACCTGATCAAGGATCCGAGCTCACCTGGCCTCCGACAGGAAGGTGCTCAGGACCTTGGCGACCTAGAAGGATCCTCGAAGTCACCAACGCATGCTGACGCGTTGCCTTTCACACAGCTATGGTGCGTCGCCAACTGGGAGAGGCTTTGTCGTTCGTGAAGCCGAACTAGGTCGTCCTTCTGGAATACAACGCAGTCCGCGTTTTGGCCAAGCCCCGAGTTGAGGAACTGGATCTTCCAGCTCGTTTTGCACTTCAAAATTCGTGCTGGATGGCAGTTGTGCAGCGACAGCCGACTTTGTGATTGGAAAGCTGAGCCCGCAGTCGTTGCCGCATTTCGGTCATCCAGGACCAGGCAATTTAAGGAGTTGAGTGTCAGCTCGTGAGGGTGCTGCAGACGTTGGAGCGCAGTGCGGCCAGAGAGTGACGGCGATCCATGAGTCCCTCGAAGAACCACTTGTAGCGGCGTTCAGCGAGTTCGACATTGGCTTGTCTCTATTCGCTCAGCCGGAGGTGCATGGACACCGCAGACAAACCGCAGCGCCGAGCATCGATCAGCAGGGCTCGCAGCTTGGACTGCGCTACGCTGGAACCGTAGCTAACTACGGAGCATCGAATGAACCTGCACAACGATCACCTGACCATTGGCGAGTTTGGTGCCCTTGCCGGCGTCAATGTGGAAACGATCAGGTTCTATCAGCGCAAGACGCTGCTGTCCGAGCCACCGCGGCAGGCCGGGAGCATCCGCCGCTATGGCGCTGCCGACGTTGAAAGGCTGCGCTTTATCAAGTCCGCGCAGAGTGTGGGGTTCAGCTTGGATGAAGTCGGGGAGCTTCTGAGGCTTGAGGATGGTGCCCAATGCAAGCAGGCAAGCGCCCTTGCAGAAGCGAAACTTGTCGAGATCCGAAGGAAGTTAGCGGAGTTGGCGCGCATGGAATTGGCTCTGTCCGGCCTGGTGAAGGCTTGCCGCGTTGGTCGGGGCAAAGTGGCTTGCCCCCTGATCGCTTCCTTTCATGCACCGACCGAAACCAGTAGCTCTGAATGAGCCCAGGTCCGCTGGAGTGACCATCCCGAGCCAATGGCCTTGACTCCGTAGCCTAGTACGGCCTTAGTCTTGGCAGCATGAAAACCGAGAAACCGCCGACACAGGGAGCTACGAGCTCCGCATCACCTGTACTTGGGGCAGCGATCTTTGCCGCCTTTCTGGCCTCTCTTTGCTGCGTTGCCCCACTGGTACTGGTCTTAATTGGCGTGTCAGGCGCCTGGATAGGACAGCTCGCTGCCTTCGAGCTGTACCAGCCCATCTTCCTTACGATAGCCGTTCTGGCCCTCTTCATGGCCTGGCGCAAGATTTGGCGCGCACCTGTGTGCGAGGACGATCGCGCCTGTGCCACGCCAGAGGGCAAGCATGCCCAGAAAGCTGTTTTCGTGATGGGGGTGATCCTCCTCCTCGTCGTTCTTGGATTTCCTCTTGTCGCCCCACTGTTCTATTGAGGTTTACATGAAAACTGCACTCTTTCTTATCGCGCTCTTCGCAGCTGGTCCTGCTTTCGCCGACACCCAGACCGTCACCTTGTCTGTACCCACAATGAGCTGCGCGTCTTGCCCCGTGACGATCAAGGCCGCGCTATCAAAGGTGCCTGGCGTCGCCTCCATTAAGAGCGACCTCGCCAAGCGGCAGACGACTGTGGTGTACGACGACACCAAGGTAGATGTGGCGACCCTTTCGAGGGCCACTGAAAACGCCGGCTTCCCATCGACACCCGTGAAGGTGGCCAAGTGACAGCGCAGCCGGAACTGATCTCCGTGTTGACCTGCCCAAGCTGCGGACACGCGAAGGTCGAGACCATGCCCACGGATGCGTGTCAGTGGTTCTATGACTGCGAGGGGTGCGGCGCAGTGCTAAAGCCAAAGGCCGGCGACTGCTGCGTCTACTGCTCCTACGGCACCGTTGCGTGTCCCCCGGTACAGGCGAGCGGGTCCAAAGGCTGCTGCGGCTGATATCAGCAACCAGCATCATTTGAGTTTGCGCGAAATTTGTGGCATGCGGCTTCCATGTCCGGGACAGACTTCTACAACCCAGGGCCTGGCAATTCTTGGAAACCCCCTGCCAATACGCGCGCGTGCGTGCGGTCCTGTCATCGAGATCAGACCACCCTCTCGTTCACCAACGACCCCCAGGACTGACTCTTCTATGGGCCTGCACGCCTTTGCCTTCCTGGTTCTCACCGTTGCGGCAGGAGGCTTTGCTGTAGCCTTCTACGCATTGCGAAGCGAGGCCGATGAGATGCGGGGGCAGCACGGAGCCTTGCTCGGCAGGTCACAGCTCCTCGAAGGGTTGTTGGATGAGGTCTGCGCGTCGTGGATGGGTATGCCCGGGTGGGGAGAGCCAGGTGCAGAGTTGCTAGCGTTGGGTCGTAACGTCGCAAACTGCCTGCCAAAACTTTTGAACAAATCAGGCATGCGCGCAGGGCAGTACAGACTTACACGACAACGGCTCACTCAGGAAGATTTTGTGTCAGCGGGCCTTGCGCATGACTTCTCTCAGATCAACATTCTCCTGACCAGGCTCGATGAGCCATCGATTTCTCAGCTCTGGGATAGCCGGAGAATGCTGGACTTGATGTCCATCTTGCGATTCATTCAAGTTCGTCTGAGCCTGAGCAGTCCTAAAACGGCGAACATGTCAGCAGCTCCAAACCACGGCAACCCGCTTCTCAGCATGCTGCGCGAGGAGGTGGACGCGGTCGACATCTGCGCCGAGATACAGAACCAGGTGCAACGCCTGAACGCCAGCGCCCATCTTGTTAAAGAAAATCCACAAGGTGAACAGGCTCTGCAGGCCATTGTTGAAGCGCTGAGTTTCAGGCGCAATGGCTTGGGTAAGCCATTTACCTTGGCTGGGCTCGTGCTGTCCTTGTCAGGAAAAGGCCTGGAGGACCTGTACAGGGAGTGCCGTCACGACGCAGAAACTGTCAATGGCAGTTGGCGAGTGCAGTTCAACGGCCTGCGATCCTACGTCGAGTCTCTCCCGGGTTGGGATGGGCGCTTGCCATTTGCAGACATGATGGTCGCCACTCACAATTCGTATGTTGCTGACGAACTGAGTGTGCTGATGCGTGTTGCGTAGCGGTGTGAGACCTCTCGGACTGACTTGCTGCAGGCCTATCAACTCGTCAAAGGGTGCACGTCACCTGACTAGCGTGGCAACAATCAGGCGCGGTTCTCGAGGTTGGCTCGAATCTGACAGAACAATTCTTCACAGCTCAAAAGTCCGAACTGGCCAAGAATTCTTTATGAACTTGAATCGAATCATTGCTGTAGTGTTGACAGCATGCCCGCTGTCATTTGGTGCCTTGGCGGATGACGATGGGGATAACCGCAGGTACCGGTCGGGTTCGGAATACAAGCACCAGTACAGAGATGGCAACTGTAAAGTCGAACGCAAACAAGACAAAGACGGTGAGTTCGAGGAAAAAATCGATTGCAAAGGCGGTTACTACCGGAGCGATGTGCGATCAGAGTTCAAGGAAGAGTTCCGAGATGGGAACTGCAGGGTGAAGCGAGAGTTGCAAAGGGACGGCGACTACAAGGAAGAGCGCAAGTGCAAGGGCTATCAGCGCTCTTCTGCACGTGGCCCGATTTATGTGGAATCCGAGCCGGTGTATGTCTACCCGCCTGCAGTCGTCATTGAGCCTGGTGTGACCATCCGCGGCACCATCAACATTAGATAGCACGTGCCGGTACGGTCCAGCGTATGCGTCCGGCAATCCCATCTTGAGATAGACCCAGCGTCGAGGCATCGTGTGCACGATGAAGATCATGCACACCATGGCGAACGACACGATCGCCCAGCGCCCCAAGCGGCGCTATTACTCCCCAGAACTCAAAGCTCAGATCGTGGCCGAATGCCAGGACTCCGGCGCGTCGGTTGCCGGCGTGGCACTCGCACACGGAATCAACGCCAACATCGTTCACCGCTGGATGCGCGAGCAAGGGGCCGCCCTGCTGCCAGCGCCCCGGAACGAGTTCGTTGCGCTGAATCTGCCTCCACCAGTTGAACAGGTCCCAGCAACCGAGAACAGCTCGCCGCCCGTGGCGCGTGCGATTCACGTTGAGATTCGGCGCAGTGCCAGCGTGGTCACCGTGAACTGGCCGCTGGAAGATGCAGCGTCCTGTGCAGCCTGGCTGCGCGATTGGCTCCGATGATCCGCATCGATGCACTGTGGCTCTCCACCGAGCCGCTGGACATGCGAGCTGGCACCGAGACAGCGCTTGCCCGCGTAGTGGCTGTTTTTGGCGCGGCGCGCCCACACCACGCTTACCTGTTCGCCAATCGACGGGCCAACCGCATGAAGGTACTGGTGCACGACGGCATCGGTGTCTGGCTGGCGGCCCGGCGCCTGAACAGCGGCAAGTTCGTCTGGCCTCGCGATGCCACCACCACCGCCACACTCAGCCGAGCGCAGTTCGATGCGCTCGTGCTGGGCCCGCCGTGGAAGAACGTCGGCGAGGCTGGAATCATCACCGTGCTTTGAGTGCTCCGGTCGCTGGCCAGGCAATCAGAGCTTGCACCGATGCGCGAGGGTGATGCTCGTCGCATCATCTTCTCCCGTGATCACCACAGACTACCTGGACACCTTGGAGCCGCAGCAGATGCGCGCGGCTCTGCTTTCATTGATGGGGGAGCTGGCCGAGCGAGACGGCGTGATCGCACGCCAGGGCCAGGAGGTCGTCTTCAAGCAGGCCCTGATCGACAAGCTCACGCACGAGAACGCGCTGCTCAAGCGCATGAAGTTCGCGGCGCAGTCGGAGCGCTTCAGCACCGAGCGGAAGAGCCTGCTCGATGAATCGTTGGACGAAGACCTGCAGGCAGTGGCCGATGAGATCGAGCACGCGACGCAGCCAGTGGCTGGCTGCCAAGACAAGCAAGTCCCCAAACGCGCACTGCTGCCGGCCAATCTGCCGCGGCGCGAGATCCGCCACGAACCCGAGTCCACCACCTGCGCCTGCGGCTGCCAGATGGTCGATGCCCTGAGGGTCGAGTTGCTGCAGCACCGCGTGCTGCATGCCGACGAGACGCCGGTGGCCATGCTCAAACCGGGCAATGGCAAGACACACCGGGCCTACCTCTGGGCATATGCCACGGGAGCCTTCGAGATGACGAAGGCGGTGGTCTACGACTTTTGCGAGAGCCGCGCTGGCGAGCACGCTCGCACTTTCCTGGGTGACTGGAAGGGCAGCTTGGTGTGCGATGACTTCAGCGGGTACAAAGCGCTTCTGGCGGCCGGCGTCACCGAGGTGGGCTGCCTGGCGCACGCGCGTCGCAAGTTCTTCGATCTGCAAGCGGCCAACCAGAGCCAGATCGCCCAAATCGCGCTGGAGCAGATGGCCCGCATTTATGAGATCGAGCGGGAGGTCAAGGAGCTCAGCGCCGAGCAGCGTCTGGCAGTCCGGCGGGAGAGAGCGAAGCCGCTCTTGGACGCCCTGCACGAATGGATGACGCTGCAGCGGCGCAAGGTTCCCGACGGATCGGCCACAGCCAAGGCGCTGGACTACAGCCTCAAGCGCTGGGCAGCACTCATTCGGTTCGCCGATGATGGGCAACTGCCCGTAGACAACAACTGGATTGAGAACCAGATCCGGCCCATCGCCATCGGCCGCAACAACTGGCTGTTCGCTGGCAGCCTGCGCGCGGGCCAGCGGGCGGCAGCGGTGATGAGTTTGATCCAGTCGGCGCGCATGAGCGGACACGACCCTTGGGCATACATTGACGATGTGCTCAGGCGCCTGCCGACCCAGCCGAACAGCCGCATCGCCGAACTTCTTCCGCACCATTGGCAACGCAAGTCGCGGGCAGCCTGAAGCCCGATCCGCCTCGGGCGTGGGAAGGGCATCAACAAAACCAGTTGCAGGCAGCCTATGGCTTGATAAGGGAAGCGATTGCCCTCGAACCAGGGGCCGGGTCGAGCATCAAATTGCTTACAAGACTTGATCGGTCTGCCTCGGTGCGTTGTTGCGAGAGAAACTTCTTGCCCACCAAATCCCGTATTTCGATCTCAAAGCCGACGAGATGATTTTTCATCTGGGCGAGGAACTCAGGCGATGCATCAGCGGTTGACCATGGTTGGGGAAGTCTGTCTTCGTGAGTGGCCGTTAACCTGGAAAGATGTGCTGTCATCCAATCAGTGCCTTCAACAAAGCGGAGCGTTCCGCAGGCCTGAACTGCAACGTAGTTCCAACTCGGCGCGTTTCTGCGCTTGGATTGTCCATTGACGTACCAACGCGGGGAGATGTACGGTCCAGCTCACCAGCCCTCTTCTGATGCGAGTTCTCACCGTCTTGACGTGAGAGCAAAGTAGTGTTTCCTGCCCGCAGGATGCCCGCAGTGGGCTGATGAGTTCACAAAGCATTTGACCCATGAAGAGCGCCCCTTTCGGGGCGTTCTTCATGGGTTGATGAAAAACCGGTCAGTTCGCCGTGCCTCGTATTTGTGAGCGGACCTGTCCATCGACAGACACCGCGCCCCTGACTTGTGAGCCCACCGAAGCAGCACCTTCAGCCTTCGCGTCAGATACTGCTGACAGGGCAGCGCCGCTTCGGCCCTCATTTTGGTATCGAGCGTCCGATCGCCCGTTGACGCCCGTCATGGCGCGAGCTCGAACATCGCTTGAGATTCCACTGTGTGTTCCCAGTCGGACATCGGCAATGCCAGTGTTCGTGCCGACATTGGCATCGACGCCAACGCCCGTGCCAATACCCAATCCTGCGGCCTGGGCGTTGAATCCCCAAGAAAGTGCGGTGGCCATCAACACGGCGGCGGGAAACGTCATCTTCGAACGGACAGTCATGTGTGACTCCTTTGCAGTTGAACAGGGCTTCAGTCTGCAGCACAAACCCATTTACATGCATGTCTGCTGCGTAGGAGATGTAACGGGCCCCGTCTGTGGGTGGTGGTTTGAATGTGTATACAAGAAGCCTTGCGAAACAAGTGGAGCTCGACCCTAGGTGATGAACGTGCTTTCATGGGTCGGCAGTATCAAACGGGTGAGGCGGTGGACGCTGTGCTCAGCGACTCGTTCGACCTGGTGGGTCAGGTTGATATGGGTGATCACTGGGAAGCCACGTTTGACTTCAACGCCATGCTCTTCAACCACGGCACAGCGCCAGAAACGACGGTGGATTTTGTCACGCATGGAAGGACTTTTTGGTACTCACGTCGGGCCCAGCTGAGTGTCAGTAAATAGCCCAGAAGAAGAATGGCTTTTAAGTCGGTGCGCCTCCACTTCATGCATTCTTTCGACCTCTTTTGCATACAGCATCATTCAATGGCTCACTGACTGATGCTGGTTGATGACTGAGAATCAAACACAGCCCATACGCAGCTCGGCTCAGGCCAGACCACTCAAAAACGGGCTGGGAAGGCTTGCTGGCGCGAGGGCAACCTTGGCGCATCACGGCTCGCGTGGACAACCGCTCCCGGGCCCGCCCTCGAGGTGGGCCATCAGCACCGGCGCCATCGAGCGCAGGAGCTGCACCGGCAGACCAGAGGTGAAGCGGTGGTCGGCCGCGTTCGATCCCACCACGTAGGCGGTCACGCTGCCGAAGTGCCGCGGCCCCAGGTAGAACACGAAAGTGGCGGTGCGGTTCAGGGCCAGGCCGCCGCGCCCGTTCACCACAACGCGGTTGTCGCCGGTGCCGGTCTTGCCGCCGGGCGACAGGTCGTCCCCCGAGGCGGACTGGAAGCTGCCGGCGAGCCGCCGGGCCGTGCCCGCTTCCACCACCTCCGACAAGGCCTTCTTCAAGGTCTGTGCCACTTCGGGCGCCATGACCCGTTCACCCACCAACGGCGTGGGCCGCAGCGCGGTTTCCCAGGGCGTGCCCTGCGCGAAACGCAGGTCTGAAATGCGGTGCGTGGGCCGGCGGATACCACCATTGACGACGATGCCCATCAACTCGGCCAGCGCGGCGGGCCGGTCCCCGGAACTGCCCAGCGCCGTGGCTAGCGAAGGCACCAGGTGGCCGAAGGGGTAGCCCAGGCGGGCCCAGCGGCGGTGGATTTCCAGGAAGGCCTCCACCTCCAGCATGGTGTGAATGCGCGCGTCCTGCGCATTCTTGGCGCGCGTGCGGAACAGCCACCGGTAGACCGCCTGGCGTTCGGTGGCGCTGGCGGCGATCGCTTCGCCGAGCGTGGCGCGCGGGTGCTGCAGGCGGTAGGCCACCAGCCAGAGTTCCAGCGGGTGCACGCGGGCGACATAACCGCGGTCCGGCAGGTCGAAGGCTTCGAGCGCGAAGCGCGCGTGCAACTCGGCCACACGGGGCTCCGTGGGCGCCTTGTCGCCCAGGCGCGCCGACAGGAAGGCGGCCAAGGCTTCGGGCGACGCCGTGGGCTCCAGGTAGCGGAACACCGCGGTCAGCCGGTCTGCGCCGGGGCGCAGGCCGTCGAGCAGCATGGCGCGCAGTTCCGCCGGGGTGCGGTTGTCGGTCTTGCGCCAGAAGCGGCGCAGGAAGGCCTGGCCTTCGCGGTCGGCGAACAGGGCCAGGTAGGCTTGGCGGCGCGGATCGAGGTTGTCCTCCAGCAGCCGCGCGGTGCCGCCGGGTCCCTGGTAGATGGTGTGGTGCACGATCTCCTGCAGCAGGCGCACGAAGGGCAGGTTGATGGAGGCCTGCATGGACTCGCGCAGCGTGGGTTGGCGCGTGTCGTCCTTGCGGTTGAAGTTGTGGAAGCTGTGCAGGCCGCCCCCGGTGAAGAACTGTTGGTGCGGGCTGGCAGAAAAACGCCGTTCCATCGCGGCTTCCAGCATCGCTCCCAGGCTGCGGTCGTTCGGGCCCGACAGGTATTGCACTGCCCAGCGGCTCAGGCTGTCCTGCGGGCTGACTTCGGTGGCCTTCAGCGCTGCGGGCTCCAGCAGAGCCAGTCGGCCGTGCAGCTCGGCCACCAGTTCGAGGTAGGTCGCCAGCACGCGCAGCTTGGCGGTGGAGCCCAGCTCCAGCTTGCTGCCTTCGTTGATGTCCAGCGGCTGCTGGGTGGTGTCGGTCTGCACCCGGACCAGGTTGCCCTGCGGTGTGCTTTCCAGCAGGGTGAAGCTGTAGCGCACCCCGCCCAGGATGTCAGGTTGCAGCAGGCGCTCGCCCATCAGTCCCTGCGAGCTGGCGAAGGCCGGATCGGTCAGGCGCCCGAGGTAGGCGCTGACCGCTTCCTGCAGCTTTCCGTTCAGCGTGGTGCTGGCCTGGGCGTCGAGCCGGTCCAGGCTGTGGAGCGAAGTGCCG
Source organism: Hydrogenophaga sp. RAC07 (assembly GCF_001713375.1). NCBI lineage: Bacteria > Pseudomonadati > Pseudomonadota > Betaproteobacteria > Burkholderiales > Comamonadaceae > Hydrogenophaga > Hydrogenophaga sp. RAC07. Next base: position 4,630,550 of record NZ_CP016449.1, on the reverse strand, counting down.
AGCAGGCCGGCCAGTTTGGTGCGCACGGCGGTCGCGCCCTTGCTCGCGGGGAAGGGTTGCCGCGGCGGGTTCTTCACCATGTCGCGAAACACCAGCGTCTGCCGCAGGGCGGCGTCGCGCCAGGCGGCATCGATGATGCCCGCCTCCGTCAGCAGTCGCAGGTGGGCGTCGGTGGCGCGGTCGAGGTCCTGGCGGCCTTGCGCCAGATACCACGAGGGCCGGCGGTGGGCGATCATCAGCGCCACCGCCTGGCGCAATGCCAGGGCCCGGGCCGCTGGATCTTGCGCCTCGGCGCCGGAGCCCGAGAGTGCGACCATTGCTCCCTCGAAGTCGGTGCCGAACCACACCCACAGGCCATCGCCCAGGCCGTGCACTTCGCCGTGGCGCGGCGCGGCTGACAGCGGCACCGTGTTCAGGTAGTCCAGCACCAGCTGGCGGCGCGTTGGCAGCGTGTCGGCGCTTTGCTGATAGGCCCGCACCGAGGCCGAGACCATCTGCCGCAGCTTCTCGCGCGCGTCGTGCGTGATGCCGCCGGGCGAATGGCGGTACTTCTCGATCTGCGTGGCCAGCGTGCTGCCGCCATGCGTGTCGATGTCGGAATCGATGTGGCTGCCCAGCTGCGCGAGCACCGCGCGCGTGAAGCGCACCCAGTCCACCGCCGGGTTCATTTGCGGGCGTTCGGGGTCGAGCAGATCGCGGTTTTCGATGAAGAGAAGGGCCTGCACCACCACCGGCGGCACGCTCTCGAAGCTCTCGAAGCGCCGGTAGGGATAGCGAAAGGCGTGCAGCGATTCGCGGCTGCAATCGAGCACCGTCAGGCCCGTGTGGGTCTTCTCCGCGTAGGGGGCAAACCAGCCGCGCTCCAGGTGGGACCGCAGGGCGTCGTCCTGGCGCGACTGCTCCGCGATCTCGAAGCCGCGCTCCTGCAGGCGTGTGGTGAAGGTGGGAATGCCGGCGTAGCCCATGCGCTCGTCGAACGGGCCTTGCACCGGGAACCGGATGTGGTCTGCGGGACCGGGGGCGACGTGGTGTCTCAGGGTGTCGGCGTAGCCGCTGAGTTCGCGTGCCTGCCAGTAAGAGGTCTGGATCTCGCGCCGCAACAGCATCGCGGCGACCGCGCAGACGATCAGCAGGACCAACTGCCACGGCAGGCGAAAGCCGGTCGGAGCCTGGTACCCCGGTGAGTCGCCGATGCGTGCCGTGTGCAGTTTCTCCCCGATGCGTTGATCGAACATTGTGTGCCCCATTGCTGAAAAGCACCCCGAGAGATCCTGTACGCATGCCGGCGAAGTATCGAGAAGGCAGCCGATGCCGGTCCAAATGGTGCCGCACATTGGTACTCGGTGGTCACCATCTTGTCCCTGTGCAGGTCCTGTGTCACGCATGGCATGGACGGGTGGCGACTGGGAACCGACCGGCAACAGAGCAACGAGAAAGCGATCACAGAACGGCCTGCCTAAGGGCTTCGACGACAAAGACAGCACCTCACTTAATTTTGATCTACATGACGCAGACACCAATCCGGCGTCCTTGGTGTTGACGTAGCCGAGCTGATCACTGAACAGGATGTGTGGCCAATCGATCACCGTCAGCCACGATCGTGGGCATCAAGCAGCGCGCGCTGGAGATGGGGGCCTTCCTGCACGTCAACTTTGCGGGAACAGACCGACCTGGCTGCGGAGATGAGGACGCAACACATCGCTGATCTCCACCGCAAGGCCGCGGCTCAACCTGCTCACCTCCGCACGCGCAGGAAACAACCTGAAAGAGGGCATGAACACCGCAAGTGGAACCTAGAGTCTTTATTGATTTTTCCGTGCCAGAGTTGGCAAAACTTTCCTCGCCATGCGGCGTGGCGCTCAAATTCCAAGCGTACTTCCTCAATCGGTAGTAGATTGCCCGTAGGAGTTCACATGTCCTTCCCAACCCCTCAGAACGAAGTGCAACGCCTAGCAGCGCTTCGGGATTTTCAGGTTCTGGATACGCCACCGCAGAAGCTGTACGACGACATCACCGAACTCGCCGCCAACATCTGCGACACGCCCATGGGGCTGATTTCATTGATCGACGCTGACCGCCAATGGTTCAAGTCGCGCCACGGTGTGACGCTCACCGAGACCCCACGCAGCGAAGCCATCTGTGCGCACACGATCATGGACTCCAAGAGGGTGTTTGTGGTCAGCAATGCCCCACAGGACCCGCGCTTTTCGGACTTCCCTCTCGTATCCAGCGGTGTGATCCGCTTCTACGCAGGCGCACCGATCACGACGTCAGATGGTCATGTTCTAGGCGCTGTGTGCGTGTTGGATGGCCGACAACGTGAGCTCCTGCCGCAGCAAATGCGTCAACTGCAGAACTTGGCCGATCTAGCGATGAATCTGATCGAGAATGATGGGCCCAGCCAGCGCAAATTGAGCCCGATTCCGAAATCGGCACAAAAGGACGTCTGGACCATCAAGAGCGTTCTCGATGAGGGGCGCGATATGTGCTCCTTCATCGATTCGCAGCACCGGTTCCAGTATGTCAATCCAGCCTACGAGACTCACTGGGGCCGACCGCGCGCGAGCCTGATAGACACACACGTCGTTCAACTGGTCGGGCGTCGGGTCTATGAGGATGTCATCAAGGCCGGAATCGATCAAGCGCTCGCTGGACAGGAGGCCCGGCTCAGCCTGGCCCAGGATTACCCAGGCGTAGGGCTGCGCCGCATGGAGGTACGTCTCATCCCGGCGCGCGGCGAAGATGGTGAGGTGCGGGGCGTGGTCGAACAATCCCGTGACATCACCGAATTGACCCAGCAAGCCGATGAACTGCGCGAGCACGTGGCGGGGATGGACAGGCGTCGAGCTGCGCGAGACAGATTCTTGCAGGCTGTCTCGCACGACCTCAAGGAGCCGGTGAATGCCATCAACAACGCCACGCCCATGTTGATTGAGCAGCTCGACGGCAAGCTGGAACCCTTGGAGGAACGGTGTCTGGGCTACATCGCCCTTGCCGGAAAGCGCTTGGCTCGATTGCTGGAAGACATGTGGCTGCTCGGAGAACTGGAAGCACACGGGCTGGATAAACGTCGCCACTCGGTCCGAGCGATGGTTCTGCAAAGTATGGAGCTGCTGAAAGACCCGATTGCGCAGCGACAGGCCCAGCTGAATCTGAATGTCGGGGGAGAGCTGGTAGTGGACGCGAACGCATTCGAACTGGGTTTGCGGTGTGCGATCGAGTATCTTCTGCGGTGCACTGCTGCGAGACCTGCAAACATGGAATTGAGCTTGGATTTCGACAACGCCACGGCTCGGCTGTCCATCACCGATCGAAGCATCTTGATGCCGCAGAGTTCCCTAGTGACTGAGCAAGGCACCCACTTGGACGCAAAGGCCGTGAGCGCCAGGGGGTTGCCGCTGTCGCTGGCGATTGCGCGGCACATTGCTTCATTGCACGGCGGATGGCTGCAAGAGGACAAGACACCAGAGGGTTGGCCTCGGCAGACCTTTTTACTGCCGCAGGGGGATCTTCCGTGAAATTCGAACGTGTACTGCTCATCGATGACAACGAGACCGACAACTTCTTTCACAGTATCGCTCTGGAGAAAGCCGGCTTCAACGGTGAATTGCTTGTTTTTGAGCAACCTGCAGAAGCTCTGGCTTATTTGTTGCAGGACCAGATCTCGGTGCCCACTTGTGTCCTGCTGGACATCAACATGTCGCAGATCAACGGATTTGAAGTGGCCCGAACGCTTGCGGAGCGCCTCAAGCCGCGCGCACTCTTCAGCCTCTTCATGCTCAGCTCTTCGAACTGGTCCGATGATGTTAATGAGGCCAAAAGAATTCCGCTGATCGCTGGATTCTTGGTGAAACCTCTGACTGCCGCCGTAGCAGGAACGTTGCTCTTTCAATCGAATGAACAAAGTTCCGATGCACCGTCGAATTGACCCACCGGGTAGCTGATGCAGCGGGCGAACCTTGTGGGTCGTTTGGTTTTTGAGAAGAGCCGACCTGTCGGCAAACTTGGAGTTCAACGCTTCGTCAAACAGCATAGTGGGCAAACAGTCAACGAAGTCGGCGGCTTCTACTGCGCTGAACTGCGCGTCAAGAGATGCCCGAACTGTCCTGACGCAGCTGCCAGCGGCGTTCGAGCACTTCAATGAGGTCCACCCACACTCGAGCTTGAGGATGAAATCGCCGTGCGAGTTCAGGCGGCAACTGGTTGAGCAGTCACGCCACGCTCAACCTGATCAACCGACGCTACATTGCGTATAGGCCGTGTCTGGAACTACGGGGGCAAGATCAGGTGCTCGTGAAGAAGCAGCTGCGCCGGGACCAGATGGCGACATTCTTCGTCAACGAGCCTCCGTGTTTGCCGGGCATGGAGGTTTGCGGTAGCGATCACCACTGGGCCCGCACGCTGCAGGCAATGGGGCACACCGTGCGCCTGATGGCTCCGCAGTTCGTCAAGCCCTACTGCTGGAACGACGCCATCGGCAACAAGGGCGACATCGACATGGTGTCGGTGGGCTTGGTGTACCGGTTCGGGGGCCGACGCCCCAACCGATTCAGCGTGCCGCGGCGCCAGAGTCCATGGTTATGGTCGCGCCACCGGCGCCGGCTCCCATCGTCGTTCAGGCCCCCCACCGGCGCCAGTTGCCCCTGCGGTGATCCCGCCCAAGCGCGTGAGCCTTTCTGCCGAATCGTTGTTCGGCTTTGACGCGGACACCGTGAAGCCTGAAGGTCGGATGGCGCTCGACAAGTTTGCCCGCGATCTGGCGGGCGCCACGTTTGACTCGATCCGTGTGGAGGGACACACCGACCGCCTGGGCTCGAACGCTTACAACCAGAAACAGCCGGAACAGCGCGCCGCGGCGGTGAAAAATCACCTCGTGACTTCCGCTCGCCTGGATGGAGCGAAGATCTCGGCTGTCGGCAAGGGCGACACTCAGCCGGTGACGCGCCTGCAAGACCGTAAGACTGTAAGGGCATCCAGCGCATCACCGCGCTCGTGGACTGCCTGCCTGCAGCCCGATCGCCGCGTCGACGTGGAAGTGATCGGCACACGCTGAACAAACTGCCCAGTTGCCCTGTTGGAGCCGTCAATCTGCCATGGGACGGTTCAATCTGGAACACCCCCCCCGATCCACAACTGGACATACCGGGCCGCACAGGCGATTCGAGAGCTTGGGCTTGTTCGAATGGGGTATCCACAATATATGGTGGCGGGCAACATTCAATTCGTGGATTATGGGTACATGACGCTATTGCCCAGCGCAGCGGCTGCTTGCCGTGAATGGCTCAGCACCACGGGTTCGCCCGTCGCTGGATGAATAGCCTTGCGGTCGAGCGCAGTGAATACCTTTTGTGGAAGGACACCGATGATGCCTTCACCCCGTAGGGGGCGTATCTTCTGAACCAGGACCAAGAGTGAGTCATGCACCTCGCAAAACATTCCCTCGTATCCGCACTGGCTGCCTGTGCCTTGCTGCTGCTTCCCGCGACCAGCATCGGCGAAAGCGTGCTGGTTGGCGCGGGAAGCGCCAGTGCAGGTCAGGAATTTCGTATCGTCATCCCGAGCGTCCTGCGCGTGTTGGAAAACAGGTACCCCGTATCGCTGGTCGCAGAGTCCACTGGCAACTGGAGTGCCCAGCAGCGGCTGGTAGTGGCGTCCAATATGAAGCGCGGGTTCTGCGTCACCTTGCGCGTGAGCGTGCCTGAAGTGCAAGCCTGGCGCCTGCGCACGCCGCAAGTCCGTGACATCACACAAGAGGCGGTGCGCGATGGTTACCGCTTATGTGCGTCGCGTCCGGGCCGCTACGCGCTGGTGTTGAATCACGAGTTCGATGCGGCAACACAAAGATCCGCATTTGGTGCCTTGCTTTGGCCAGTGCAGACAGACATCACTGCACTTTGAACCGGACACCGGTGCGCGAGTTAGGGATCTTCAAGTGGTGGTGCAAGGTCGCAGCGCGGCTCATCGCCGATCTTTGTGGAAAAGCAATGCCAGCGTACTGAACTGGAGGAAGGTGCACCAAGTCCGGGAGACTGGAAAACAATGCCTCACCCAGTCAATAAATCAGGATCTCGAGGCGCCAGATCACGGGGCTGGCCGATGTGAACACCATCGCGAGCGCCACGGCGGCTCTGCGTCAGCCAAGTTGGGCGCCCAGCGAGGATGCCGGCTTCACAGTGCGTCCCTTATTTAAACCGGGACGTCGGTTTGGAAGTCGGCCTGCTCGGGCGTGGGTAGCTCCAGGTAGAAGGTGCAGCCCTGGCTGGGCGCTGTATCGCACCAGATGCGGCCACCGTGGCGCTCGATGATGCGGTGCACCAGCGCCAGCCCGGTGCCCACACCTTCGTAGTCCATCGAATGGTGCTGGCGCTGGAACATGACGAACAGGTTGCGCGCGCGGTCCCGATCAAAACCAACACCGTTATCACGCACGTACACGGTGGCGTGCCCGTGGGGCCCGCTCTGCGCGCCCACCTCGATGCGTGGCTCGGCACTGCGGCGGGTGAACTTGACCGCGTTATCCAACAGCTTGCTCAGCACCTCGCCCAGCAGGATCGGATCGGCCTCGATGATGGGCAGGTTCGGATCGAGCACCCATTCGATGCGTTGGCCGGGTTGCTCGGATCGCAGGTGGCTCACCACGCCTTGCACCAGCGGGGTCAGGGGCACCGGGCCGATATCCAATGGCGCACGACCCAACCGCGTGTACTCCAGCAACCCTTCGATCATCTGGCTCATGCGCTGGCTGGCCGCCACGATCGACGCCTGGAACTGGAGCACCTGGGCGTCCTTCTGCGGATCCAGGACCTCCTGGCTCAGACCCACGAACTGACTGATGTGGCGCAACGGCGCACGGATGTCGTGAGCAATGCTGTACGAGAACACCTCGAGCTCCTTGTTGACGCTGACCAACTGGCTGCTCTGCTCGTCCACCTGCGCCTTCAGTCCGCGGTTGGATTGATTGAGCAGGTCGTTCAGGCGCTTGGCCTCGGTCAGGTCGCTCACCACGCACGAATAGCCCTGCAACTCGTCGCGCGCATTGCGCAGCGCGGTCAAGGTGAAGCGCGCCCAGAAGCGGCCGCCGTCGCCGCGCTGGGCCCAGCCTGTTTCTTCCACATGGCCATGGGTCGAGCAGCGCTCCAGCAGTTGTGCTAGGTCCAGAACGCTTTCGCCCGGCAACACCGTCGTGAGAGGCAGTCCGATGCTGCGGCTGCGCGAGCGCTGAAACAGGCGCTGCGCGCTGTCAGTCCATTCGTTGAACGAGCCGTCCAAGTCCAGGAAGGCGATGCCGTATTCCTGGATCGCGTCGGACATGAGGCGAAAGCGCTGCTCGCTGGCCTGCAGCTCGGCGGTTCGCTGCGCCACGCGATCCTCGAGTTCGAAGTTGGCGTGAGAGACAAGGTCTTCGGTGCGGCGGCGGTCGGTAATGTCGATCTGTTCGATGAAGAAGCCCTCGACGCGATCGTCCTGCAGGTCAGGCAGGTAGTGGATCTCGAAGAAGCCGCCACTGCCATCGGGCAGCGCGCGCTCAGCCTCGAAGCACAGCTTCTCGCCGCTGAGCACCTTGGCCACCTTGGGCAGGATCTCGCGCAGCATGTCGCCCGCCATCACGTCGCTGATGTGGGTACCCACCATGTCATCAGGCAGGCGGCCGTGGCCGCGCGCGTGCGCCGCGTTGGAGAAGCAGCACACCAGATCTTTGTCGTAATAGGCCAGGCGCGACGGCGTACGGTCGGTGATGGTCTGCAGCAGGTCAAGTCGGGCCAGCAGATGGTGCTCGATCTCGGCGCGCTCGGTCACGTCGATCACCGTCGTCTGGGTGTGCAGCCAGTGGCCTTGCGCATCCGTCTCAGGCAGCGAGCGGAATTCGGCGGTGAAGAACTTGCCGCCTCTGCCGAACAGGCGCAACTGCAGCACGCGCGTCTCAGTGGCACCGCGCGTGGCGCGCACATGGTCGATCAACGCGTCGCGCGAGCTGTGATCCAGGATGCCGGCCAGCGCATCAAAACTTGGGCAGTTGCTACTTTCCAAGCGATCGAATTCGCCGCGCTCCCAACCCAGCCAGCCCAGCAGGGTCTGGTTGATACCGACAATATCGAGCAGTTCATTGAGGTTGAGCAGGCCACACGACGCACTTTCGTAGGAGCGCAGCGAGGAAGGCTCAGTCTCGCTCGGCGCAGTGTGCAGCGTCGGGCGTCGGGGTAAGTCAGGTTCGCTCATGACGGTGGCAGCTCCCTTGAATTCCGCTGTTCGATGTTTGCGGTCTGATCGCGCCCGCAATGTGTGCAGGGGTATCTTCACGTGAGTAGCTTGATCGCGCAAGGTTCCTCACCGATTGAGCAGGTGCTCGTCTTCGGGGCTATGATCCGCCCAACTCCAGTTTAGAAGTGACCGGATATGGGGGAGACGTCAGTGTTCGCGGCTCAGCGCCTTTTGACCCACCGCCGTGATTGCACCGCGAGCCCCTCGAAGGCCGTATTCGTAACCAATGATGCGGCGGCTGACCTCTTCAACAGTCTGCTCGACCTGCGCATTGAACTGGCGTTCGACAAGTTCTTGGTTTCGCACTGCCTGAGCCATGACCAGAAAGTAGGTCGTTGCACCACCGATGGCCAGCACCACCAAAGGCAAGAGAAGACTCTTGATCGAAATCCTCGGCGGGTGTATTGGCAATTTGATTCCGTGTTTGCAATGGTGCTCATTGCTCCTATCGACACGACAGGGCTGTCGCTTGAATCCATTCAACGGCTCGATCAATCACGATTGAATGCTCGAACGCGCACAAAGATACTAGGCGCAGCATAGAGGGTTTCGCAAAATCCCCTCGCAACGTCTGTGGGTGTTCAACCTGAAAGGTAGAAGCTGGGCTTCCCCCAGTTTCCCGGACGGTTTGCTTAGCCCATTAAGCCTTGCTCAAAGTCGACTGGGCTGAGGAAGTCTAGCTTTGAGTGTTTGCGCACCGGGTTGTAGAAGCGCTCGATGTAGTCGAACACTTCGGACCTGGCTTCTTCCCTCGTCCGGTAGACCTTGCGGCTGAGCCTCTCGGTCTTCATGGATGAGAAGAAGCTCTCCATCGCAGCGTTGTCCCAGCATTCACCACGACGGCTCATGCTGCAGGTGATGCCCTGTGCCTTGAGCAACTGCTGGAAGTCGTCGCTGGTGTACTGGGCGGATTCAACCGGTCGTCGCAACACCGGGTTGGTCAGCCGATTTTAGGTAGTCATTGAGCGCTTCCGCCGGAGTCTTCCAACCCAACGTCTTGCGTGGCCTGTTGTTCAAGGTCAGTGCCACGGCTTGAATCTCTTGCTCGCTCCAGCGAGACAGGTCGGTGCCTTTGGGGAAGTATTGGCGCAGCAGCCCGTTTGTGTTTTCGTTCGTACCGCGCTGCCATGGACTGCGAGGATCGGCAAAGAAGACCTTCACCCCGGACTCGATGGTGAACCGTGCATGGTCGGATAGCTCCTTGCCACGATCCCAAGTCAATGACTGCCATAGCTGGGTAGGCAGCTTGGTCACTGTTCTCTTGAGGGCGTTGGCCATGGTTATGGCTCCGTAACCTGCCAGCGCAGGACCATTCTTTGTTCGAGGAATCAGTCCATAGCCTTCCTCGCGCGGCAGGTGCACGAGCATGGTGAAACGGCTTGACCGTTCCACCAGCGTGCCAATGGCCGACCTGTCCAGGCCGATGATCAGGTCCCCTTCCCAGTGACCGGGTACCGCACGATCTTCTATCTCAGCAGGGCGGCTGGAGATCATCACCTCTTCACTGACATGTGCCCATGCCTTGGCTTGGGACCTGGCCCGGGGTGTGCGCAAAGCACGCCCCGTACGCAGGTAGCTCACAAGCTCACGCTTGAGGGCGCCTCTGCCCTGGATATAGAGCGCTTGGTAGATGGCTTCGTGAGAGATGCGCATGGACGGATCATCCGGGAAGTCGACCTGCAGGCGGTTTGCAATCTGCTCTGGCGACCAGCCATTGACCCATTTGCGGTCACCACGATGAGGCTTGTTGCGGCCGATGAAAGGAGCCTGTCGAGGTCCAGCCACCTCCCGTCCTTGGGCATCGCGGATCTTGCCATCCAGACGGTCTTGGACATAGACGCGCAAACGCTGATTCGTCACAAGCTTGGCAGGCTTGGGCCTTCTGGCGACCAGATCCGACTTCCACTGCGCTACTGAGGCCCGGTACTCGAGCTTGCCACTGCGGGTCGCAGCGTTGCGCGTCAACTCCCGCGAAACAGTTGAGGGGCTTCGACCAATACGACGAGCGATCTCCCGCACGCTGACATCTTGAGCTCGCAGAAGTCCAATCTCTTCTCGCTCCGCGAACGACAGATATCTTCCAGATACAGGTTTCGACATGAACAATGGCATGCCGCCACGATGCCGGAACCAGCGCGAGCCCACCGCCTGCGATACGCCTACCGCCTCGGCTGCCCTCTCACTGGTGATTCCGGTTGCAATCTGTACCCAGAACTGGCGCTCGACCTCTCGCCGAAGTGCAGGAGCCCCCGGGGAGCGCATCGCGTCTCTCCCTGTCAATTGCTTCATCCATCCTGCGGGTCGCCCCATACACACCTCCTGGTTGAAGGTGTTGCGACGACCAGTTGAATCCGCCCTGACTGCCCTGGTCCGAGTGATGCATCAGCGAGCTGGGTTTGCCGCGCCGCCAAAGGGCCATCAACAAAGCATCGCTCACCATCTTGGCCTGCATGGTGTCGCTCATCGACCACCCCACGATGCGACGTGAGTACAGGTCCATCACCGCCGCCGCATACAGCCAGCCCTCGGCCGTCCAGATGTAGGTGAAGTCAGCCACCCACTTCTGGTTCGGACCATTGGCCTCGAAGTCGCGCTGCAGATGGTTGGGCGCGATGTGGTTCTCAAGCCTGCTGCCCGTATCGCCAGGTAGCCTGCGTCGCTTGTGACGGGCCTGCAGCTTGGCCAGGTGCATCAGCCGGATGACCCGGTTCATCCCGCAACTCTCGCCCAGCGCTCGAAGGTCGTGCCAGACGCGTGGACTGCCGTAGGTGCGGTCGCTGAGCTCGAAGCTCTCTCGGATGAGGCGGGTGAGCCTGGCGTCGTCCTGGCTGCGCTGGCTCGGCGCTCTGCCCATCCATTCGTAGAAGCCGCTGTGGGAGACCGCCATTACCCGGCACATGGTGCGGGTGGGCCAGACACTACGATGCCGCGCGATGAAGCCGTACTTCACTGCGGGTCCTTTGCAAAGTAGCCGAGCGCTTTTTTTAGGATGTCGCGCTCCGTGGTCACACGTCGCAGTTCGCGTTGCAACCGCTCCACCTCGGTGGCGGCCTCACTGCGAAGCGGCCGGTTCGGCCTGAGGTCCAACACCCCGCCACGCTCCTGGGTGACCCAACGTCTGAGCACGCTGGTCTGAATACCCAGGTCCCGTGCAATGTGCGTCACGGTGGCGCCTGGCTGCTTGCACAGCTTCACTGCTTCACGTTTGAACTCGTCCGTGAAGCTCCTTCGGGTTCTTGTCATGCCTATCTCCTGAACACATCATGTCATTGGATGTGTCCGGGAAACTGGGGGAAGCCCACCGCCCTGCTCGGCGACATTAGCGCCAAGGATGACGCGGTGAAACTATACCTGGCGGGAAACGGCGAGCAAGAGCCCGCAGTTCGTGCGGCGGCATTGCTCTCAATAGAACCACGGTCAACTGTTCAAGCGACAACGCTCGTTAGCATTTCCCGCGAACTTTCAGACGAACAACGTAGGGCACTTCGTGAACAGATTGAAGTGCTACGAAAACAGCAGATCACTCTTGTGGAGGGTGGGCCAGCGGTTCGGGGGATTCCAAACTAGCTTTCTCAGTCGAAGCGGTAACTGGGGACGGCACCTTCAGGGCTGCACGGAGCGATGCCATAACTGCTAAACATCGCTCGGTCATTCGCGCCGGACATCGCCGGCGGCGTCCCCGCTCTCGCTCACTAAAAAGCACCCGACCTTTCGACCATCCTGGGACCGTGACGCGTGGCTTCGTCCGCCGCGATCATTTCCTTCGCCATCTGGAAGTCGCTCTTGCAGGAGAACACATAGCGTTCTGCCTCTAGTATCTGCAATGAGTTGAAGTGCTCGACGCTTTCGGGTCGGCACTTCACCACGCCCCCCGTTAACATGGCTTCGACTAGCGGCATGGTCTCCGAGCGCAGCGCCCGCAGTTCTGCCGCATTGCCGATCCTAGCCGCCAATAGCCTGTCGATGCGCTCGATCCCATCGATCATCGTGTCCAGATGCGTTTTGCACATGAGGCACAGTGCCAACGTGGGAGTCAGCGGGAAGTAAATCTGCACCCCCTTGGATCGCAGTCCCAAGGTTCCGCGCACGCCTTCGCCTGGCTCGTTGTATCGGGAGAAAGGGTGATCCCCCATAAGAAATGGATCGCTCTCATCGGTCTGCAACAAGTGCCAGACCTTGTCCGCCAGCAAGGGCGCCAAATCATTTGGCGCATTGGTGATCATCCGGGTGTAGTGCGTCTTTCTGGCGTTCGCCTTGTCCCCAACTTCCGGCTCCAGCTCAAAAAATTCCTCTGGCGCCCCCTCGGACCGGAAGTAGCCCTCCATGCGCGCGGACAGGTCGTCAAGCGTCGCCATGGCGGCCTTTGTTCGCACAAGCTGCACGGCAAGAAAGCCGGCCAAGGTGGCCTTGTCCAAATGCCATTCGGGGTCGATCCGCAGGCTCTGGATGATTTTGGCGGTCACTTCGGCCGCCTTGGTCTCGAGGCTGCTCAGCGAAGGCTCCAAAGTCATCGGCACTCCCTGGAATTCAAAGTCGTAGATGGCCCGTTCGGCGGCTACGCCCACCTTGGACTTCTTCGACGTCGAAAACGCAAAGACCTTGTCGCTAAGCTTGTCGTAGGCGTAGACCAACTCATTCTTGCCGGAGCAGAATCGGCGCAACATGAACTTCGGGACGTAGTGCTGTAGGGGGTCGCTCATGTCTTCCCCTGGCGAGCGGAACAGTCGATCATGTGGATCGTGATCGTTCGCCGCTCGTATTCCGTCAGGTCTGCTTCCAGCATCGACTCAAGCTCCTGCGGCGTCGATGGACGGACCCCAGTTGGTAGCGCAGGAATGCAAGACAGCTGACCGTGAAGGCGATCGATACGGTCATCCGATACGACGAGACTGTTGTAGTTCATAGGCTTTTCATGTGTTCTCGTTCAGCCCGCGGGATTGAAGATCGAGGCGCGCAAGCCTCACGATGCTCAGATACGCTTAGCGACAAGAAGCTCTTCCTGTCAGAACGGAATGTCGTCATCCATATCGTCGAAAGATGTCGGTGCCGCCGGCTTGGAAGGCTGTCCGGCAGCTCTGGCAGATTCACGCTCAATTGCGGGTTGCGCAACTGTGGCGGAGGCGCCCACGCCCGCCCCGTCCAAAGCCGCCTTCAAAGCAGTCTCCACTGCGTCGATGCGCTCTTTGCAAACACCGTACGCTTCCACTGATTCCTGGACGATAGTCAGAAGATCATCAATATTTGGCTCGGCTTGGTCACGCAGCGTCTCGGCATGCTGCTGCAGGACGCCAAACGCTTTTCTAAAAGTCTTTTCTGTCATCTGGTGCTCCTTTGTTGTTTGGGCGCTGGAACGACATCGGCCGTCCCGTCCCGAAACTGGATGCTGAGTCTGGAAGACGCCTGTGCGACCTCCTTCGATGTCACCGGCCTGCCGTCCCCATTTCTGACGATCGCGAACCCGCGGCCAAGCGTTTTTTCGGGGCCTTGGCCAGCTACCTCACGCACCAACGCTTGTGCGCTGCTACGCGCCTGCTTGATAGCACCCACAGCACGCTCCGCAACGCGCTGCAGCTGCGACTGCACCGCAAGTCCGGCAGATCGCGTGAGAGCCGCCGTCCGGTCAACCACAGTGTTGTATCCGACGCTTGTGACCGACCTAGCCTCGGCCAATGTGGACAGTGCATCGATGCGAATTGCTGTCATCAGCGCGGGAACGGCTTGCCGCGCCATGGCGATGTCCATGCTGGCACCCGCACGAACCTCGTTCAGCATCGCCGCCACCTGATTCGATCCGTCATGCACCTGGCGAACCGCGTTTATGGCGATCTCGTTCAGAGCCGCCACGCTGTCGTGCCGGGCACGTGCGACATGAGCTGTCGCATCGGCCCGGACTTGGGCATCTGAGCGTTCCACGTCCAGTCTGGCGTTGCGGCAATCCTGTGTTGCCGTGGCAAGGATCGATTCCCATGCCCGCTGGGCTTCACGGATTCGTCGCACGATTTGCTGCTCGATACCGGCGATCACCTTGCTGGGTGTATCGAAGCGCGTGTTCGCCACCTCGTCGGGCAGCGTGCTGTCCCTTTCATGGCCGATGCCCGTCAGCACCGGAATGGACTGCTCGCAGATGAAACGAGCCAAGTGGTAGTCGTTCAGCCATGCCAGGTCGTTGGCCGCGCCGCCACCACGAATCAGTACGATGGCATCGGGGTGTCCTGTGCTGCTCATATCGCGAAGCGCAGCCAACGCGGCGCCCACAATCTCGCGAGCAGCACCCTCCCCCTGAAACCGGCTGTGAGCGTAGACAAAGCGGCAGATCCCATGCCGCCCCAATCGATCTGCCTCTTTCTTAAAGTCACCCAAACCTGCAGCCTCTGGTGGCGATACGACCAGTACAAGTTGAAAATCGGTTGGCGCGGTGAGCTTTCGATTGCATTCGAAGAGCCCTTCCTGCTGCAGTCGAGTCCGTATTTCACGCTTCTTGGCTTCAAGGTCGCCAAGTGTGTACTCCGGATCGATCGCATCGATCTCCAGGCTGAAACCGTATTGCGGCTTGAAAACCGGCCTTGCTCGCACCAGCAGCTTGATCCCAGCGCCGATGACGGCCCCAGTAGCCTTCTCAAACTCTGGGAGGATTCGCGCCACAGTGTTCGCCCAAATCATGCCTTTGGCCTTCGCAACTGGCTGTCCGGCACCATCGCGTTCAGACAGTTCCAGGTACACATGGCCCCCGCGCAGGGTGGCTTCGTTGACCTCGACCATGGTCCACACACCGTTTGAAAATGCTTCGGCAACGGCCGCAGAGACACTGCTCAGGAGTCGCGAAAGGGGTACGCCGCGCCGAACAGTCGTCGTGTCCGAGTTCGAAGAAGCGATGTCTGAGACGCTGCCGGGCGAGGGTGCCAACGCAAGTTCGGCCGGCAACCATACGTGGAAGGCGGCAAGCTCAACGCCGTCCTCCACGTACCAGCGCTTGACGCCCCCGTCGAAACGCGCGCCAAGCGCCTTGGCAGCGTCCTTTTCCCGGTAGGGTACGTCAAGGTATTGGCGAGCCATGATCCAGTCCGATTCGAGTTGCTCTTTTACCTGGGCTGAGAGGGACACGACGTCATGAACGCGCAACGCCCGCAGTGCCGCCCGACAACGGGCGAGAAGTCCTGATCAAGCAAACGAAGTGCAGCCTTAGCCGACTTGGTCTTCTTCAGCGCCTTGCTCGGCGCAACCGGCATGGTTTGGTCCGAGCGGATGTTGTGCAACACGATTCCATTAATTTTTTGTCCGTCCAGCTCGTTCACCATGGGACGCATCAACGTCGCCGTGTCACTTGCGCCCCGGGATGAGAAGCGGATGAGGTGAAGAGTGCTTCCATACCGCTCGTTCGTTCTTAGGCCCCAAGGCATATTCACTTGCAGCCCCACAATCACAGTCGTCGGCTCGCAGAATTCGCCGCCAATCGCATTTATGACTTGCAACCCTTGTCGAACTGCGCCAACGGCGTCACGCCACAACGTCGGATCTTCTCCGCTGCTGGGCAACTTGTACTTGGCCCATGCGGCGAGAAAAACGTCTTTGGGCGTTCCCTCACCGTTCGCGATACCTCGAAGGGCGTGCATTACCGCAATCCGTGCCCGCACACCAACCTCCAGATCCAGATCGATGCGCAGCTCCAGGCGATATCGGTAGTGGTACTGGAGCCCACAGCGCACATACGTTTCGAATGCCGAGTAGTCAACGGGCGGGGGCGGGACGCCCTTGAGGACCGGCAACTCAACAACCGCCCCCGACGCAGCCCCGCCGAAGCTTTCCTCCGCGTACGTCCTAGGAAAGTGTTCCAACTGCTCGGCCCGGTCATTGCCACCGAACTCCTCATCGTCGTACAGGCGCAGGTAGGTTCGAGCCCGCGAAGTGGCAACGTACAGCAGGTTATTTCGCTCGACCGCTGTTTCGAACTCGTATTCGGCGGCGCTGCTGCCCAGCACCTCAGGGGGAACAATGTCCAGGATTGAGTCCGGCGAAACCCACGTAGGAGCCGCAGAGCCATAGCTGCCGTCCTCCACATATCCCACGTGTACCGCGTCGTACTCCAGGCCTTTGCTACCGTGGACGGTTTGCAGTCGAACCGCGTCCATTGCCAGCGCTTCGGGCGGCAGCTCCCGATCCACATAGGTGTCCCCAATACGCTGGCGCAGTCGCTGCCGCATGAGATAGCGAGAAAGACGTGCTTCGCGCACGTCGCCATCGCCGTTGCGCACTGAGTAGGCAAACTGCCAGAGTGCAAGCCGGCTGACTTGCCCCGCGATGCTGCGATCCGTTAGGTCGATCGGGAAAAGCCTCCTCTCCAGGAGCATGTCACAGACAAAATCCCACGGTTTGGTCGAGCGTGTGACGCCGGTGAGCAACCGATTGAGGATGCTCACAACCTCAACGCCTCTAGGAGACAGGCCCGGCGGGACGTCGCGAAGCCATCGTCCGCGCTGCCATCGCATCTCTTCGCTGCCCGCGGTGAGCAGCGTGCGGATGTCGGCAAGGTCCATGCCGTAGCTCGGGTCACCGGACAGGCCGATCAAACCCCAAGGCTGACGTTCCGCGAGAATCTGCATGAGGCACAAGAGCTTCTTGATCTCGGCACGTTGCGAAAGCTCGCCGATGTACAGAACGGGGATGGCTGCCTCACCCAGGGCGCGAGCCAACCTCTCGACATCAGCACCCTTCCTCGCCAATACGGCCTGGGAACCCAGCGGCACACCGGCATCGAGGCATGCCCTGACGCCATCCACCACGGCCGCAGGCACGTCGGTCTTGATGCCACAGGTGATCAGCGTCGGTATTACGCCGCTCTCGCCCTTGGACGACACATACGGGCCCAAGGGAAGACTGTCCTGGAGAACGTGTGCCCGTCCAACTTGTTGCACGAGCTCGACGATCTCCGTGGAGCTCCTCCGATTCACGTCAAGAGAGTACTTCCCCGTTCGGCCGTCGGTCGCCGATTTGACGAAAGTATTCTCAAATCGGAGCAGGCTCTTGACGGATGCGCCGCGCCAATGATGGATTGCCTGCCTGACGTCACCTACAACCCAAACGGTCTTGGCCTTGAAGGCGAGCTGGCGAACCAACTCGACCATCGCTTGGGTCACATCCTGGTATTCGTCCACGAGAACATGGTGGAAGCCATCCACCAGCTCGGCGAAGGGCTGACGGTCCTTTTGAAGCGCCGTGGCAGGTAGAGCGACCAGATCGACGAAGTCCACCATCCCCGTGCGTCGCAGCTCGGCTTCATGAAGTGCGAAGAGCTTCGCCACATCCTCGCGCTTGGCAAGGACCTCCGGCTCCGCTGCCGCGAGTGACGGCAGCCGCTGGCTGTACATCTCCGGGGTCACCAGTTCTTCCTTGAGACGCTTGATCCCGGTAATGACTGGCTGCAGCCAGTCATACGGATCTTCCAGTCGGGAGAAGTGCTTGAGGTCGGCTTGAGGGAGGGCACGAACTAGCAACGACATGACGCTCAGTCGGTCCGCTACGAACACATCCTGTGGTAGGTCGAATCTCTGGTGGTATTTCCGCAGAAACTCAAGCCCGAAGCCGTGGAAGGTTCCAGCCCAGATTTCCGATGCCCCTTGGATGTCGGCGGCGCGCAGCCGCTCGATCAACTCAAAAGCGGCCTTGTTCGTGAACGTCAGTACGAGTATGTTTCTGGGATGAACGCCTTGCTCTTCAACGAGATACCGCACCCGGTGGACCAGGGTCGACGTCTTTCCCGTCCCTGGACCTGCCACCACATTGGCGAAACGCTCTGATGCCTTCGCTGCGGCAGCTTGGTCTGGGCTCGGCGCGTGGAGCACGCTTGGCCGAACGGGAGCGGCGGGTGGAAGCAGCACCGCGTCCAGAAACTGAAGGCGAGCAATATCCTTGGGGATGCCAAGCTCTCGAGCCGCCTCAGTGAGCCCCATACCCGCTAGAAACAGCTGCCTGGCCACTTCCCGCGGCAACAGCAACTCTCGGGCAAAAACGTTGGCTTGGAGTTCTTGCCGCTCACGCGCGCCATAGGCTTCAACCTGGATCGCAGCGGGAGATGTTCCGCTTCCGGTGAGCTCTTTCAAATAGGCCACAGTCAGTGGTTGCAGATCGGCGTCAAGAACCCAGTGGCCGAGTTCGTGTGCAACCAGGTAGGAGAATGTCGCGTCGTCGACATCGTCTACGACATAGATGGCCCGCTCATTGCGCTTCAGTACTGCGCTTCCGCCACCCAATTCGCTATAAGACGCGGGTACGCGTTCAATCAGCAGATTGAGCTTTTCCTCGACCACCCCAACGAGGGAGGAAGCTGTCGCTTTGGCAGGGACGGACGATCCCAGCAGACGCGCGCGCAAGTGCGCTGCCTCCGACATCGCACGTTCGAACGCATTCATTGCTTCTTTCAGTCGGCCAATTCGAGAAGCGCTTCTGTTTCAGACGAACTGAGTTTCAGCGAGGTCACCGCCGCCGCCCAACTAAGCGGCTCGGGATTCACCACTGGCTTTCCTTCCACGGCCTTGAAGGCCGGCACAGTGCTGTGCGCAAATGAACGCCTAAAAGACTCTGCGAGCGCAAGAGCGGCGACATGGAGCCGGTCGGATAACGCCTGCAATACTTTGCTCGGAGCCGCAGTCCGCCCAGCCAATACTCCGCTGAGCAGTGCGCTGTTCTTTCCGAGTCCGATTTCGGCAGACAACTTTCTCACTGCTGGTCCCTGAATCGCCATCACTTGCGCCTGCGCCTTCTCAAGTTCCAGCTCTGTCACTTGCTGCCTCACCAAAGCGTGGGCCATGCACATGGCGCTTAGTTGCGAGGCAGACTTTCCATGTTCTTTAGCGGTGAGCCGAATTCGAACGAAGAGACTGGGACTGGTTCGCACCATCCATTGAGTCGTTTCTGATCCAACAAGCTGGTCGTAGTCCTTCTGGAAGGCAGCAAAGACACGGCTCGCACTGTGATTCAGAGTACGCTCCTCAAACTCCTCGAATCCATCGCGTAGAAGCATTCTTGCCACCTGCGCAGCACTCTCTCCTTTGTGCGCCGCACAGCCTGCAATGAATGTCTGCAATGAGCGTTTGCATGAAACGCCGATCGTCTCCTGGCGCTCCTTGGTCGTCATCCGCTCCGTCGTCTCCTTCAGAGTTTGAGGGGTATCCGCGTGAACCAGTTGGTTCCGCAAAACCCGCACGGAGTTTGCAAGTTGGTGCCATTCGTCAGGCCAGTGGCCGCTTGTGCTTGCGCTCGAAATCACGTGCTGAAGTTTTTGCGCCAGACTCGCGGTCGCTGCCTCAATTGATTCGCCCTCGCCTTCGACCCGACCCCGAGACGGGATGACGACCGCGCACTTGGCAAAGCGGCGGCTTTCGTCAAACTCGAATGTGGGCCGGGCAGTTATGGCCGACAGCAGCCTCACCCACTCATCGAGATACGCAACGCCCTTCGACGCCGCCTCGTCGTCCAACAATCGATTTGCCATCACCACTCCATTGACTTTGTGCCAGTTAGAGCTACTATAGCCGCGTATCAACAATATATCAACGCCTGGGCATGGAGTTACTGATGGTTTCCGGCGCGATCAGGGAGGTCGTATCTGAGTGGGCGGCTGCACGCGGGTTAGATGCCGCCTGTGCGGAATTGGCAAACCCCGCCGAGCTGGCGCCACAGCTAGCGTCGGCCGTGCGGGGCCGCGTGGAACCGGCGGACCTGGGAGACCCGTGGGCCCACCTGCACCAAGCCGGCTTCCTCAGGCTGATGGGCGTATTCGACCCGGCAGAACTGGATGCGACGCCGGAGGCCTTTTTCCCGATCCCGTCCTGCCCGGGCACGATCACGGGGCGAGCCGCCATGCTTGCGATCATCGGACTCTTGGAGCTCGAGGCCGTTTCCTATGGCAGCGAGAACAGCGGCGAATTGTTTGTCAACTTGGTAACATTGCCTGGAGAAGGCGTGTTCGCGGATAAGTCCCGCAAGAGCATGCACGGGCACACCGACGCCGTGAGCTTTCCCGTGCGTGGCTACAGATCGGCCTCGTTTCCCAACATCGCCCCCTCCCCGGACGCAGTGTGTCTGGCGGCCCTGCGCAATCCCGATGGGGTGCCGACCATCGTCATGCCGGTTCCGGCCCTGGTCGCCGCGCTGACCCCTGACCACGTGGCGGAGCTGAAGACGCGCCAGTTCAGTGTTCGTTCGCAAAAAACTTTCATCACCGGCACGAAACGCGTGCTCGGCGAAGAAT
Source organism: Hydrogenophaga sp. RAC07 (assembly GCF_001713375.1). NCBI lineage: Bacteria > Pseudomonadati > Pseudomonadota > Betaproteobacteria > Burkholderiales > Comamonadaceae > Hydrogenophaga > Hydrogenophaga sp. RAC07. The sequence continues at coordinate 4,610,047 of NZ_CP016449.1, read as the reverse complement.
TGGTCGAGGTGGACGTCGAAGTCCTGCTCGAAACCGGTGAAGGTACTTGGATCCGCTATAGCCACAGCAGCGTCGACACCCTCGGCGAGGACAGCGAAGCTGCAGTCGAAGCGCTCAATGCGGCTTGTGCGGGTGCCGCGACGCACGTCGTGCTGCAGCCTGGGGACCTTCTCATCCTGAGCAATCGCACGGCACTTCACGGAAGGGCAGAGGTTGGCGGAGATCCCGGCGGCACCTCGCGCTGGCTGATGCGCGGGTATGGCTTGAAAACCCAGGAATTGACCGAAGCCCAGCGCTATGCGGGTAGCCCCCACATCCTGTATCCGTGACCGACCGAGCAAACTTCAGGAGTTAACCCAGCCGCCGGCGGCTTGTCCTATGGCGCCCGGATCCCTGGCTGGCTTTGGCCTCCGCCCGTTTCAGACTGGTAGCCGTCGTTCGTCGCTGGCGACAGGAAGGGCTGCTTCGATTGTTGGCAGTCGTAGCCCTTGGCGGCTCCGACCGGTAGGTACACGCTGATGGCTGCCAGACATTAGTTGGAACAGAAGACTCGCATGGCAACGTTCGCTCTCGCTGCCGACGTCTGAAGCGCCCCCAGGAAGTACATCATTTGCAGAGATAGAGGCGTCGGGCCACTTGGACGAGTGAGCTGCCTTACGAGCTCTGCCTTGCTGAGAGTGCGGCCAGCGAAAATCCAGATCTCCTTGGCGTATTGAGCGGATTGGATTCCGCGCTTGATCTCGTTCCATGTGGTCGCGAGGTCAGGTGTCGCGGATTTCAGCAAGCGATGAGGAACTTGCATGTGATCGTCTGTCGACCATGGCGATTGCCACCAGGCAGTTCGGTCCAAAAGTCGTGCGCCTCGGGCCATGAATGCAAGGGATGCCATGGCTTGTCGTCCAACGATCTGCATCGCGCTCACGCTCATCTGGCTGCTGTTAACTTTGGCGTGAACGAACACCACGCGCCTTGGAGATTCACCCATGCACATGAAATCCGCCTGCTCCTGCCCGCCGTCGTCACACACCAGCGTATCAAACGTCTGGATTTCCTGAAAGAGCTCCGGATCCAAGATACGCAGCGGCCGTTTTTTGGCCGTCGAAGGCGCACCATGTTTTGAGAGACCGAACTCCGCGAACATGCCGCCGAATACCGAATTCGCCACCCATTGCGCCGCCGTGCCGCCCCCCTTTTCAGATGTGACTTGCTCAAGCCATGGTGAAGGCCTCAGCCTCTCCAGAGGTGACCCTTCCTCACGGCCTTTGGCAATGGCGGCGATGTCCAATCCCGTACGGTAGAACAGCCGTTTGGCATACGTGAGATCCGACCCGCTCGGTATGACCCGAAATGCCTGCTCCCTGTTAAGAGCGCGTACCAATGACGCGGGCTCTGTCGATGGCGCGTTCGGGTCTCTGACGAACGCGTCGAGTTCTGGCGATTCGATGTCGTACCGCCCTTTGGGCCGGACATTGCCAGTGACCGTGTACATGATCCTCCCGCTCAAGGTCTCGCCGGCGACGTCCAAGGTGAACTTTCCTGAGCTGTCAACGTCCACACAGGTTTCCGCTTGTCGAAGTGACTCGCATTTAGCAGCATTCCAGCCTGCCGTTTCGACGGCGTTGTCCAACAGATCGTAGAAGTCGAAAAGGACGTTCATCGGCTCTGCATCCTGGACCGCAGGTGCAGCCACGGAACGCGCGAACCGGTCAAACACGCCGCTGACAGGATCGTTCGAGTCAAGGATCTCGGCCAAGAATTGGAGCCACAAAAAGTACTCGTTCACCGAACGCCGCTGGGTGCGGGCGCTGTAGTCGGAAACACTGGCTCGGTCGATTGACAGGTAGCGGGTCACAGGCGTGTTTTGCAGCCGCATGGATGCTCGCACTGAATGCAGCGCCTGGCTGTTCTGCGAGAGATCAAAGAAGCCGGTGGCAAAATCGTGCATCCGGGCCGTGATGGAGCGAACCGCAGTCTCCGAGAGGTCCAAGCCAATGGCGGACGCCTGTGACACCCTGGATGCGACGTCAGTCTGGTTCGCCGGGATCAGGCGCTGCAGATGCTCCACCGACTCTGGCTCAAACCCGAGAGCATCCAGCTCGATCACAATCCCTTCGGTATCCAAGATGAACACCCGCTGGCCGATCTGGGCGATGACCATCACGCCCAAGCCCCAGATGGGTAGCGAGTGTTTGATCAGGAGCTCCGAGTTCTTACAAGTCAGGTAGTGGATCAACCGGACTGAATTGGCCTCTGCAGCGCCGGGCTGGAGGATCGTCACGTGATACCGGTCCTCGAGTTGCATGGCGTCGGCACAGAACTTCGCCAATTCGTCGAGAGTGGCGCGGCCGGAGTACCGATAGATCGACGTTCTCAGCGGGACTGCGAAATCGGCGAATTTTGGAACTTCGTAGGGGTCGTCCAGCGGGACGCGCTCTCGGAAGTCGCCTGCCAGATACTGATAGGGCGCCACGTTCTCCAAAAGAAGCGCGGGTAGGTTCGACTCTTGCTCGAGAGCTCGTCTTGGATTGTTGGCAAAGTGCTTTTCATAGCGGGTGTATCGATCAAAGCGGGCCTGAGCGTCGGCTTGGATGTCTGCGCTGGCGAAGACCGTTGCAACCTCCTTGCTGGGTGCGTGGCGGTCAAGCACCCGGATGATGCGGCCGAATTGCTGGATGGTCGCCCGTGAAGCGGTGAACGCCTCATAGATCGCGACGGCGGCGAAGGTGCTGTTGTCCACGCCCTCCAGGAGCTTCCATTGGTGGAGCCAATATTCAACGGGCGCGGTCTCGGCCGCGTCCAAGGCCGGTTTCACCGTTTGGAACTCCAGCTTCTTTACGTCGTCGTGCAGCACCTTGTCATGGATCAGCACCGCCTTGCGACCTAAGGTGCTGAGCGCGTCGCGCATTCGTTGCAGAGACTCATGGTTGGCACAGCGGACGATCACTCGCCTGATGCCGAGCCCGGTAGGCCAGTGCTGCTTGTCAAGGACCTTGTCTTTGAATCCGATGAGTGCAGCGGCAAAATCGGAGGGACTGCAGCCGGCCCTGGGAAGATGCTTGGCATCGGCGAATCCGACGCGCCGGATCAGGTGATGGCTCGTAGCCTCTTCGTAACCAAGATTGAACGCGTAGTTGCCGCGCACCTGAAAGTATTTGAAGTCATTGCGGTACGGCGTTGCGCTGAACAGCACCGTGGGGCGTGCCAGGGCACGAATGCACTGTGACCAGACGAATGCGGGCTCATAGTGCCCCTCATCAACGATGACAAGGTCGAAGTCGGCAAGCACGGCTCGGACCAGGTCAGCATCAGTCTGTTTCCATTCAGCCGATCTGGGTGCGTCAGCCGGGCTTTCCTCGCGCTCGTTCGGGTAGGCACCAGTCAGCCGATGCGCTGGGCGTGGAGGACGAAGGATCTGGGCCAGTGCACTGAACGTGCCCACTACGATCAGCCGCTGACCCTTAGGATAGGCGCACAAGGCCGATGTCATCGAGGGCAACAGCCTCATGACGCCATCGGCTGCCATCTGCGAGTCCTTTGGCTCGGCGCCACCAGGGTTGATCTTGCTCAGCCCCGAATTGCCGTACACCAGGCCAAAGTGCTTCCAGAATCTCCAATGGACGTCCTTCAGCATCTGGTCAACGAGTGCTCTCCGTGGGGTGATGATCAACGTCCTGCGGACCTTTGGAAGCGCGCACGCCAAGGTGGCGATCACTCCGGACTTGCCCGTTCCAGTGGGCATCTTGATGAGCGCAGACTCCGTGGGGCCCGTTCCCTCGACGGCGCCAAGATAGGCGACTGCCGTTCCCACAGCACGACGCTGGGGCGCCCAGAGGCCATCCATCGGCCGGTATGAGCTTGACTCGGCAGCCGCTGTCCAAAACTTTTGGCTCATCAGAGCCGTCATGGCTTGCTCGAAGTATTGCTCTTCGACGGTTCCTTTAGTGGCCGGTAAACAGCAGGTGCCGCCGAGGTGGGACATGTCGGTGCTCGAAGGATCGGCGATGTCCAGGTCTGATCGTTTCATTCTTTTCTAACTCCCGTATCAACAGCGGCATCTGGCGGGTGCGACGCCGCCTTAGCATTGTCGGCCCGCGCGGAGCCGCCGCCATCCAAGGTTCTACTAACGCACGGCCCCTTTGGACAGCCGTTTTCTGAAACCCGAAGCTGGTCTGGCTACCCGAGGGTTTTGTTGGTGTGCATTGTCGGCTTTCGCGAATGCCCGGTATCCGGTTTGCAATGGCGCGGCGCGGCGCGAGTTTCTCAGATGGGGCGATTGCGCGAATGCGCCTATCGCAGCAGCGCTCCTCCGCCCTGCGGTTCGACGGACCGAGCGCCGAGCAGATCAATGTCCGGTTTTCGGCCGCGAGCGTGAATTCGGCCGCTCTGGCCGGATGACGGCAATCGCTGCAAATCAGCCCCACAGATTTAGCAAGTCAACGACAGCGAGGGTACTAGTACCTCACTCGCCCATGGAACGGCACAAGGGCAAGGGTCGCTTTCAACTAACCGAGTAGCACCGAGGGGGTGGGCGCGGCACAAGCAAGGCACACATCGGGCACAGGCTTTTCTCAGCAGACGAGTCCCGACTATTGGTCCATCAGTGCGGTGTGCCTCAATCCGTGGGATTGAGTTACAGCGAAAGATGATGTGTTTCGCACGATGTGTGCAGGCACTTGCTCGGTATACGAGGCTTGGTGCGGCTGGCGGGGATCGAACCCACGACCCTCGGCTTCGGAGGCCGATACTCTATCCACTGAGCTACAGCCGCATGCTGTTTGGAGACCAAGAGTCTACCTGTTGCGTTTTTCGCCGATGACGACAGCCTTCGGAGGCCGATACTCTATCCACTGAGCTACAGCCGCATGCTGTTTGGAGACCAAGAGTCTACCTGTTGCGTTTTTCGCCGATGACGACAGCCTTCGGAGGCCGATACTCTATCCACTGAGCTACAGCCGCATGCTGTTTGGAGACCAAGAGTCTACCTGTCGCGTTTTTGCTCCGATGGCGACAGCCTTCGGAGGCCGCCACTCTATCCACCGAGCTGCGGCCGCAACCGCTTTCATTCTATCAGCGAGGGGCTTTCGACAGCCCCGGTCAGAGGGCCTTGGCTATAATCGAAGGCTGTTCCAGAACCCTTCTTTACGGGCTGAGCTGTCATTGCATTGACCTGCTCCGCCATCCCTTGAGGACACCATGAGCGACCACGAGCACGAACACCACACCGGCCCGATCAAGACACCTTCGCAGTTGCTGTGGACGTCGTTCTTTGCATTTGTCGCTCCCATCTTCATCATCATCGGGCTGGTTTACACCGTGACCTCGGGCGACAAGCCCGCCATGGGCGCGGCCGATCCCGAGCTCGCGGTCGCACAACGCATCCAGCGCGTGGGCACCGTGGAACTGCGCGACGCCAACCGGCCGCTTGCATCGGGTGAGGCCGTTTACGCCGCCCAGTGCGTCGCCTGCCATGCTGCAGGTGTGGCCGGTGCGCCGAAGTTCGGTGACGCGGCGGCCTGGGCGCCCCGCATCGCCACTGGTTACGAGGCGCTGCTGACCTCCGTGCTCAAAGGCAAGGGCGCCATGGGCGCTCAAGGTGGTGGCGCATACCGCGACGAAGAGCTGGGTCGTGCTGTGGTGCATCTGGCCAACGCCGCCGGGGGCAAGTTCGCCGTGCCTGAGGCGGCTGCTCCAGCAGCCGCTGCGGCATCGGCCCCGGCCGCAGAAGCACCTGCCGCCGTCGTGGCCGCTGCGCCGGTGGCAGCAGCGGCACCTGCTGCACCAGCTCCCGCCGCCATGGTGGCCGCTGGTGCCGGTGAAGCGCTCTACAAACAAGCTTGTGCCGTCTGCCATGTGGCCGGCGTCGCAGGTGCACCCAAGTTTGCAGACAAGGCTGCCTGGGCTCCCCGCGTGGCGTTGGGCCTTGACGGTCTGACGGCCAGCGTGATCAAGGGCAAGGGCGCCATGCCGCCCAAGGGCGGCTCGGCTGCGTCCGACGCCGACATCAAGATGGCGGTCCAGTACATGCTCGACGCGGTGAAGTAAATCTGTCGCGGCCCTGTCTGGGGCGAATGAAAAGGCCGGTCAATGACCGGCTTTTTTCATGCGCGCGCGCCGGGCAGCACGCCGTGTCGCCATTCACGAGGCGACACGCCGTACTCTTCACGGAAGCTGCGACTGAAATGGGCCGCGGTGTTGAAGCCCCAGGAAAAAGCGATGTCGGAGATGCCCTGCTCACGCCATCGCGGGTCGGCCAGATCTCGTCGGCAGGCGTCAAGCCGCTGCTTCCAGATCCAGCGCGACAAGGGAACCGGCTCGGTGCGGAACAGCCGGGACAGATGTACGCCTGGACGCGTCGGAACTCACGCAGTCGGACATGGCATCGGTTCAATTGACCATCCAGGACCAGGACGCGCCCGACCCCAAGGACGAGAACACCTTCTTTCTCGCCGACGACGACTCCTACGAGTTCCTCGATGTCCATGGCAACCACTCTCCGGCGCAGCGCGGCGTGGGCTTTTTCTCACACGCCAGCTATTTCATGATCCAGGCCGTGCCGGCGGTAGTCGGGCACACACGTAATGTGGCCGAGCTCTATCTGGCGGAGTTCGTGACCCGCTTGCTCAAGGATCCGACGAAGGCCATTCCGGAGCAGAAGGCCCACCTGTGAGGCCCCTCTACCGAGGCTGCCGGACAAACCCCCACCGCTGCGGCAGCGAGGCGTGATCAACCGGGGCCGGGGTCCAGCGCCCGGCCTCGATCCACTCGGCTGCCAGCGCCACATCGGCGCTGTGCACCAGCCCCACGCCCATGTCGGTGACCAGGTACAGCCTGCCGGATTCGTCCAGCAGGCTGTCCTGCGTCTGCACCTCGGTGCCGGTGTGCGCGAGCACGCGGCCGTCGGGCTGCAGGCGCCAGACCCAGGGCGTGTCTTCCAGGTCCACGAACACACGCTGCGGTCCGTTCTGAAAGAACCACCGACCTTGTTCGTCGGCCGCGTAGTTGCGCTGGATGAAGTCGATGAGCTTCTCGTGCTGGAGCAGCGAACCCTTGCTCGCCGGAAAGGCGCCAGCGGCCTGCACGCGGTCGTCGCGCATGTACCAGTTGCCGCGCGCGTCCAGCCCCAGCCAACCGTAGCAGTCGGGCACGTTGGGCCACTTGGCCATGGCGGCTTTGACGATGTCGTCCATGGGTTGCCGATCAGAGGTGAGAGAGCAACCAGTGTCCCACGGCATCGGGCATGGCGCGCACATTACCGGGCAGACCCAGCACACCGTGCGCCACCGGAAACCCGACATGGCCGCCCTGCCCGGGTTGCCACAGCGTCACGTGCCGGCCCACCTGCTGCGGCGTGGGCAAGGAAGCCGCGGGCACGAACGGATCGTTGCGCGCGTTGAGCGCCAGCGCGGGCACGCGGATCTGGTGCAGCACCGGTTTGGCCGAGGCGCGCGACCAGTAGTCGGGCGTGTCGCGAAAGCCGTGCAGCGGCGCGGTGAACAGGTTGTCGAATTCAAACAAATCGCGCGCGGCCAGCAAGGCTGTGCGGTCGAACAGGCCGGGGTGTTGCTCCAGTTTCTTCAAGGCCTTGGGCACCATGCTGGCCATGAACATGCGGGTGTAGACCAGCCGGTTGAAGCCGCGGCCGATCGCATGGCCGCCCGCGGCCAGGTCCAGCGGCGAACAGATGGACGCCACGGCCCGCACCCGCTGGCCGGCGGACGCGCCCATCTCGGCCGCCCAGCGCATGAGCGCATTGCCGCCCAGCGACACACCCGCGGCGATCAGTGGCCGCCCGGGGTGTTCGGTGGCAAAGCGTTTGAGGATCCAGTCGATCTCTTCAAAGTCGCCCGAGTGGTAGGCCCGTGGCGCATGGTTGAGTTCGCCCGAGCAGCCGCGGAAATGCGGCACGGCGAACGCCAGGCCGTGGGTGGCCGCAAAGTCGGCGAAGGCCACCGCGTACTGGCTGGCCGAAGAGCCCTCGAGTCCATGGAACAGCACGAGCAAGGGCGCGCCACTGCGTGAGGTGTGCCGCGCCTGGTCAACGTCGATGAAGTCGCCATCGGGTGTGCTCCAGCGGCTGCGCGTCCACGTGGGGGCCGGTCCGAAGTGTCGCCGGCTGGCCAGCGCGGCCCACAAGGTCTGCGCATTGCCACCGGGCAGCCACCAAGGCGCGGCATAGGGAAACTGGTCGGTGTTCAATGCAGGACTGGTTTCGCAGTGAGCACTTCGGGCGGCTCGGTGCGCAGGCCCGGGCTGGCATGGTGCGCGACCATGCGCCAGCCTTGAGCGGTCTTGGCGTACACGTTGGTGGCGACCACCCAGGCGTGCTGCGGGCCGTCGTCGGTCATCACGGCCACGCGTTCGACCAGGCTATGCACACTGCACGCGCCCGCGTCCAGGCGCCGCACTTTTTCGGGAAAAGCCTGCACACTGCCGTTGGCGAACATGGCCTCGAACGCAGAGCGCACCGCCGCATGTCCCACCAGCCGCGGACCACCGGGGTGGACGCAGACAATGTCGTCCTCGTCGGCCCAGCAGGCCATGAGGCGCTCGATGTCGGCGTGTTGCAAAGCGTCGTAGAAGGCGGCTTCCGTGTCGTCGGCCGAGCCGGGCGGGAGTTTGGGTTTTCGCATGGCTGTATTTTGACGGCAGCGCCCTGTCTGTGTGGCCGGGCGCACCGCCCGGTGCCACAACCCGGGGGTATAGTCCCGCAGATTCAAGGCTCAGACAGAGCCTCGGCATGAACGGCCCGCCGGCCATTGGAGGTTTTATGCGCACACCCCTTCGTTCCCCGCTTGCCCGGATGGCTACTTGGTTCGCCGCCCTGCTGCTCTCCGTCAGCCTCACCGGCTGCGGGTACAACGACTTCCAGCGGCTGGACGAACAGACGCAGTCGGCCTGGTCGGAAGTGCTCAACCAGTACCAACGCCGCGCCGACCTAATCCCCAACATCGTGGCCACCGTCAAAGGCGAGGCCAACTTCGAGCAGGAGACACTCACCCGTGTGATCGAAGCGCGCTCCAAGGCCACCAGCATCCAGGTGACGCCGGAGACGCTGAACGACCCGGCCGCGATGCAGCAGTTTCAAGCCGCGCAGGGTGAACTCGGCAGCGCACTCAGCCGCCTGATGGTGGTGGTGGAGCAGTACCCCAACCTCAAGGCCAACCAGGGCTTCAGCGATTTGCGCGTGCAGCTCGAAGGCACCGAGAACCGCATCACCGTGGCACGCAACCGCTACATCCAGACCGTGCAGGAGTACAACGTGCTCTCGCGCAGCTTCCCGACCAACCTCACCGCCATGGTGTTCGGCTACAAGCCCAAGGCCAACTTCCAGGTGGCCAACGAAGCGGCGATCTCGGCACCACCCACGGTGGACTTCAAGAAGCCATGACGCGTTTCTGCGCCCGGTGCCTGCTGGCGCTGGGACTGTGGGGGATGCTGGCCTTCGCGTCGGCCCAGGGCCTGGTGCCGGTGCCTGCGCTCAGCGCACGCGTGATCGACCAGACCGCCACGCTGGACGCGGCGAGCCTCACCGCCCTGGAGGCCAAGCTCGCGGCCTTTGAACAATCCAACGGCTCGCAGGTGGTTGTGCTGATGGTGCCGACCACAGCGCCCGAAGACATCGCCGACTTCACCCAGCGCGTGGGCGACGCGTGGAAGATCGGCCGGGCCGACGTGGGCGACGGCGTGTTGTTCGTCATCGCCAAGAACGACCGGCGCCTGCGCATCGCCACCGCCAAGGCGCTCGAAGGTGCGATCCCCGACTTGTTGGCGCGCCGCATCCTGGATGGCGCCGTGACACCCGCGTTTCGGCAAGGCGACTACGCCGGCGGCATCAACGCCGGCGTCGACCAGATCCTGGCGCGCATCCGAGGTGAAGAGCTGCCGCTGCCCGACGCCCCGGCGGCGCAGCGCGCGGCCGGATCCAGCGACTTCGAGTGGATGGACGCGCTGATCTTCCTGGTATTCGCGGTGCCCATGTTGTCCGGTCTGCTGCGCGGCATGTTCGGCAACAAGCTCGGCACCGTGCTCACTGGCGTGGGCGCGGGCGGTCTGGCCTGGGTGCTCACCACCGTGGTGTGGGTGGCCATCGGCGCCGGCCTGCTCGGCATGCTGGCGGCGCTGTTCATGCAGTTCCTGCCAGCCGCCTCCCTGGGCAGTGGCTCGGGCCGGGGTGGCCGCGGCGGGGGGTGGGGTAGCGGGGGTGGATTCGGCGGCGGAGGCTTCGGTGGTGGCCGCGGTGGTGGCGGGTTCAGCTCTGGCGGCGGTGGCAACTTTGGAGGCGGGGGCGCCTCGGGGGGCTGGTGACCATGAACAAGCTGCTGCGTTTCTTCAAACACCGCTGGATGGACCGCTCGGACACCGTGCGGGCTGTGCCTGACGACATGGCCGAGCGCATCGCGCGCCGCGTCGCGGCCAGCGAAGGCCGGCACACTGGCGAAGTGCGCCTGTGCGTGGAGGCCTCCCTGCCGCTGAGCTACCTCTGGCGCGTGGGCCGCGACGCGCCGCTGGCGCAAGTGGTGCGCGAACGCGCCATCACCTGGTTCGGCCGTCTGCGCATCTGGGACACCGAGCACAACAATGGTGTGCTGATCTATGTGCTGCTGGCTGAACACGCCATCGAGTTCGTGGCCGATCGCGCGCTTTCGCGCCGAGTGAGCCAGGCGCAGTGGCAGGCCATCGTGGACCGACTCGGTGCGCGCCTGCGGTCGGGTGAATTCGAAGACGGGCTCACGCAGGCGCTGGAGGAAGTGTCGGCGTTGCTGGTGCTGAACTTTCCGGCCGAGCCCGACGCCGTGCGCCCCAACGAACTCCCCGACGCGGTGGTGCGCCGGTAGACCCGTCTGCCGATCAGCCCCGGCGCTTGTCCAGCGGGCTGCGGCTGTTCATCACCACCTGCAGTTCCTGCTGCAAGGCCTTGTTCATCTGGGCAAAGGTCTTGAGCTTGCGGGTGGTTTCGCGCAGGCGGTCGGCCATGCGTTTGGAAATGGCCAACAGCAGGCGCGAGCCTAGTCGCGGATCTTCCTTCAGGATGCGCATGAGCGCGGTGCGCGAGAGCACGGCGGCCGCGATGTTGGTGTTGGCCGTACAGGTGGCCGAGCGCGGCGCGCCGTCGAGCACGCCCATTTCGCCGATCAGGTGACCCGGCCCCATGATGTTGACCACCATGCTCTCGTGCAGACCGGGCAGTTCGTTCTCCACCGCAATGTCGCCTTCGAGCACCAGCAACATGTAGTCGGTCTGCCGGACCTCACCCTCCTGGATGATCACCGTGCCCGCCTTGATCAGCTTGGGCCGCATGTAGCCCACCACCTTGAGCGCGTCGCCCAGTGTGAGGTCGGCCAGTGCCGAGGGCGTCACCAGCAAACGCGCAGCCACCTCCTCGGGTGCGAGTTCTGGACTCTCCATGAGCGATGACGTCGTGTGGCTGTGGTTCACGCTCCAATGGTATGCGCTGCGCGGCGCGGCGCGGCGCGTACCCCGGCAAAAGGCCCGGGGGAACGCGCAACTTTCGGCGCTTTTCAGGCTTTCGTCACTTTTCAGAAGCTTTGGCGACAGCGGCTTGCCGATCCACCTAGCGCGCACTGGGAACAGGCGACATTGCCTCGCAATGGGGGTTCTCGACCCAGGCCCACTTCGCGCGCTGTTTTCGCGCCGCCTATGGGCAGACACCGTCGGACCACCGCGCCGCCTCGCTGCCCACAGCAGCGGCGAAAAAAAAGAAGCCCCGCCGGTTGGGGCGGGGCTGATCGGGAGCCGTGTGCCGGGCGTCAACGAGACGCCGGGTGATCACTTCTTCTGGCGGAACTTGCGCAGCGCGGCAATCTGGGCCGCCATGACCGCCAACTCCGACGTGGCCTTGGCCAAGTCGATGTCGCTCTTGGCGTTTTTCAAGGCCTCTTCGGCCTGCTTGCGGGCATCCAGCGCCTTGGCTTCGTCGAGGTCCTTGCCGCGGATGGCGGTGTCGGACAACACGGTGATGTGGTGCGGCTGCACTTCGAGAATGCCACCGGCCACAAACACGAACTCTTCGCCGCCATCGGCTTTTTCGATGCGCACGGCACCGGGCTTGATGCGAGTGATCAGCGGAATGTGACCAGGCAGGATGCCCAGCTCGCCCGCTTCACCCGGCAGGGCCACGAACTTGGCATCGCCAGAAAAGATGGAAGCTTCGGCGCTCACCACATCGACGCGGATGGTGCTCATAGGTTTTCCTTTGGAAGATGGTTGGAAAGCAGAAAGACGGATCGCCGGTGCGTGCCAGCGATCGCCTCAACCGCTTCAGGCCATCTTTTTCGCCTTTTCGAAGGCTTCGTCGATCGTGCCGACCATGTAGAACGCCTGCTCGGGCAGGTGATCACACTCGCCAGCGGTGATCATCTTGAAACCACGGATGGTTTCGGCCAGGGTCACGTACTTGCCGGGCGAGCCGGTGAACACTTCAGCGACGTGGAACGGCTGCGACAGGAAACGCTGGATCTTGCGCGCGCGGGCCACGGCCAGCTTGTCTTCCGGTGCCAGTTCGTCCATGCCCAGAATGGCGATGATGTCGCGCAGTTCCTTGTAGCGCTGCAGGGTGTTCTGCACGGCGCGAGCGGTTTCGTAGTGTTCCTGGCCCACGACCAGCGGGTCGAGCTGGCGGCTCGTGGAGTCCAGCGGATCGACCGCGGGGTAGATGCCCAGCGAAGCGATGTCACGGCTCAGCACCACGGTGGAGTCCAGGTGGGCGAAGGTGGTGGCGGGCGACGGGTCGGTCAAGTCATCGGCAGGCACGTACACGGCCTGGATGGAGGTGATCGAACCGACCTTGGTGGACGTGATCCGCTCTTGCAGTCGGCCCATCTCTTCGGCCAGCGTGGGCTGGTAGCCCACGGCGGAAGGCATGCGGCCCAGCAGGGCGGACACTTCGGTACCGGCCAGCGTGTAGCGGTAGATGTTGTCCACGAAGAACAGCACGTCACGGCCTTCGTCGCGGAACGACTCGGCGATGGTCAGGCCGGTCAGGGCCACGCGCAGACGGTTGCCCGGGGGCTCGTTCATCTGGCCGTAGACCATGGCCACTTTGGACTCGCCCAGGTTCTCCAGATTCACGACGCCGGAGTCGGCCATCTCGTGATAGAAGTCGTTGCCTTCACGGGTGCGCTCACCCACACCGGCGAACACCGACAGACCACTGTGGGCCTTGGCGATGTTGTTGATGAGTTCCATCATGTTCACGGTCTTGCCCACGCCAGCGCCACCGAACAGACCCACTTTGCCGCCCTTGGCGAACGGGCAGATCAGGTCGATCACCTTGATGCCGGTTTCCAGCAACTCTTGTGAAGGCGACAGCTCATCATAGGCCGGGGCTTTGCGGTGAATGGAGGCAGTCAAGGTCTGGTCGACCGGGCCGCGCTCGTCGATGGGCGCGCCGAGCACGTCCATGATGCGACCCAGCGTGGCCTTGCCCACGGGCACCATGATGGGTTCGGCGGTGTTGCTCACCACCATGCCGCGGCGCAGGCCGTCGGAGGAACCCAGCGCAATGGTGCGGACCACGCCGTCACCCAGTTGCTGCTGAACTTCCAGCGTCAGCGCGGAGCCTTCCATTTTCAGGGCGTCGTAAACGCGCGGCATCTGGTTGCGCGGAAATTCGACGTCGACCACGGCGCCAATGCACTGAACAATCTTGCCTTGTACTTGAGACATGATGGATACCTTTTAAATTCTCTGGATTCTGTTGAACGGCTGCTTCAGACCGCTGCGGCGCCGGCGACGATTTCCGAAAGCTCTTTCGTGATCGCTGCCTGACGGGTCTTGTTGTAGACCAGCTTGAGTTCGCTGATGACGCTGCCGGCGTTGTCGGTGGCGGCCTTCATGGCCACCATTCGCGCTGACTGCTCGGACGCCATGTTTTCGGCCACGGCCTGATAGACCTGTGCTTCCACGTAGCGCAGCAGGAGCTCGTCGATGACGGCCGGTGCATCGGGTTCGTAGATGTAGTCCCAATCGCGTCCGGTGGTGTCGCCCTGCAGATCACCTGCGTTGAGCGGCAACAGCTTTTCGACCACCGACTCCTGCTTCATCGTGTTGATGAACTTGGTGTAGCAGACGTAGACCGCGTTGACGCGGCCTTCGGTGTACGCATCCAGCAGGGTCTTCACCGGGCCGATCAGTTTGTCCAGATGCGGCGTGTCGCCCAGGCCGGTCACGCTGGACACGACCTTGGCACCGATGCGGTTCATGAACGCCAGACCCTTGTTGCCGATGGCCACCACCTCAGCGGTCTGGCCCTGCGCCTGCAGGTCCTTGAGCTGGGTGGTCACTGCGCGCAGCACGTTGGTGTTCAAACCACCGCACAGACCCTTGTCGGTCGTCACCACCACAAAACCTGCGACCTTGGCGTCGTTGGTCTGCATGAAGGGGTGCGTGTACTCGGGGTTGGCGCGGCTCAGGTTGCCGGTGATCTGGCGCACCTTCTCGGCGTAAGGCCGGGCCGAACGCATGCGTTCCTGCGCCTTGCGCATCTTGGAGGCGGCGACCATTTCCATGGCTTTGGTGATCTTCTTGGTGTTTTCCACCGATTTGATCTTGCCGCGTATTTCCTTGCCTGCTGCCATTGTGTTTCCTCTAAGAAGTCAATGGGCCGGATCAGTAGGTGCCGGTTTTCTTGAAGTCGGCGATGGCGGCTGCCAGTTGTGCTTCAGCGTCCTTGTCCATGGCCTTGTCGTTTTCGAGCTTGGCCAGCAGCGCTGCGTGCTTGTCCTTGAGGAAAGCGTGCATGCCGTTCTCGAACGAGAGCACTTTCTTGACTTCGATGTCGTCCAGGTAACCCTTGTTCACGGCGAACAGCGTGGACGCCATCAGGCCGATCGACTGCGGGCTGTACTGCGCCTGCTTGAGCAGTTCGGTCACGCGGGCACCGCGGTCGAGCTGCTTGCGGGTGGCTTCGTCCAGGTCGGAAGCGAACTGCGCGAACGCAGCCAGTTCGCGGTACTGGGCCAAGTCGGTACGGATACCGCCGGACAGGCTCTTGATCAGCTTGGTCTGGGCAGCACCACCGACGCGCGACACCGAGATACCGGCGTTGATGGCGGGGCGGATACCGGCGTTGAACAGGCTGGTTTCCAGGAAGATCTGGCCGTCGGTGATCGAGATCACGTTGGTGGGCACGAATGCGGACACGTCACCAGCCTGCGTTTCGATGATGGGCAGTGCCGTCAGCGAACCGGTCTTGCCTTTGACTTCACCTTTGGTGAAGGCTTCGACGTAGTCGGCGTTCACGCGAGCGGCGCGCTCGAGCAGACGGCTGTGGAGATAGAACACGTCGCCGGGGTAGGCTTCACGGCCGGGTGGGCGGCGCAGCAGCAGCGAAACCTGGCGGTAGGCCACGGCCTGCTTGGACAGGTCGTCGTACACGATCAAGGCGTCCTGGCCACGGTCGCGGAAGTACTCGCCCATGGTGCAGCCGGAGTAGGCCGACAGGTACTGCATGGCAGCGGATTCGGAGGCCGAAGCGGCCACGACGATGGTGTATTCCATCGCGCCAGCCTGCTCCAGAGCGCGCACCACGTTCTTGATCGACGAGGCCTTCTGGCCAATGGCGACGTAAACGCAGGTCATGTTTTGACCCTTCTGGTTGATGATCGCGTCGATCGCCACGGCGGTCTTGCCGGTCTGGCGGTCGCCGATGATCAGCTCGCGCTGGCCACGGCCCACGGGCACCATCGAGTCGATCGACTTCAGGCCGGTCTGCACTGGCTGGTCCACCGATTTGCGGGCGATCACGCCAGGTGCGACCTTCTCGATCACGTCGGTCATCTTGGCGTTGATCGGGCCTTTGCCATCGATGGGTGCACCCAGGGCGTTGACCACGCGGCCAATCAGCTCGGGACCCACCGGCACTTCCAGAATGCGACCCGTGCACTTGACGGTTTCGCCTTCGGAGATGTGCTCGTACTCACCCAGAATCACGGCGCCCACGGAGTCGCGCTCCAGGTTCAGCGCCAGACCGAAGGAAGGCACGCCGTCCTTGTTGGCCGGGAATTCCAGCATCTCGCCCTGCATCACGTCGGACAGGCCGTGGACGCGGACGATACCGTCGGTCACCGACACCACGGTGCCCTGGTTGCGCACATCGGTCGATGTGCCCAGTCCCTCGATGCGGGACTTGATCAGTTCGGAGATTTCAGCGGGATTGAGTTGCATGACTCTTTCCTTCTTTCGTTAAATGGTGAGCAGGCGGGCGCGGAGTGACAGCGGTCAAGCCGCGGTCAAGGCGGATTTCATGTGTTCCAGGCGGGCTTTGATCGAGGTGTCGAGCACTTCGTCGCCCACCACCACGCGAATGCCACCGATCAAGTCGGGTTGCAGTTCGACCTGGAGGTTGAGCTTGCGGGCAAAGCGCTTTTCGAGCACGCCGGAAAGATCGGCCAACGCAGCGCCGTCGATCGCAAAGGCGCTGTAGACCACGGCATCGAACGCACCTTGTTGCGCGTTCTTCAAAGCACGGAACTGGTCCGCGATTTCAGGCAGCGCGGCCAGACGGCCATTGTCGATCACGGTGCGCAGGAAGTTCTGCGCCATCGCGGGCAGGCTCGTCTTGATCACGCCACTGACCAGGCTGAACACCTGTTCGGGTGTGGTCCTGGGGTTGTCGGCGTACAGACGAAGCTGTTCATCGGCAGCCACCGACGCCAGCTCGTCGAGCCAGGCGGCGGTGCCAGCGGCGCCAGTGCCCGAGGCCTGGAACAGCGCTTCCGCGTAAGGGCGGGCAATGGTGGCGATTTCGGCCATGGTTGTCCTTTGGTGCCGTGTCGGTGGATCAGAGCTCGGTCTTCAGGCGGCCCAGCAACTCGGCGTGAACGCCGGCGTTGACTTCGCGCTTGAGGATCTGCTCGGCGCCCTTGACAGCCAGCGCAGCCACTTGCTCGCGCAGGGCTTCACGGGCCTTGACGACCTGTTGTTCGGCTTCCAGATGCGCGGCGGCCACGATCTTGTTGGCTTCATCGGTCGCACGCGCCTTGGCCTCTTCGATCACGGTCTGCGCGCGGCGCTCGGCGTCGGCCAGGCGGGTGGCGGCTTCGTTGCGCGATTTGCCCAACTCTTCTTCCACACGCTTGTTGGCCACGGCCAGTTCGGACTTGGCTTTTTCGGAAGCCGCCAGACCTTCGGAAATCTTCAACGCACGCTCATCGAGCGCCTTGGCAATCGGGGGCCACACGAATTTCATCGTGAACCACACCAGGATCGCAAAGACGATGGCCTGCGCAAAGAGGGTTGCATTGATATTCATCGCAACGCCTTTCTGTGTGTTGACATAAGTGGTGATGCACTTGCTGCTGCGTCGGTGCGCTGCCAGCGAATGGCCTTGGAGGCCCCGCTGTTCAGAACGCTGCCCGACGAGGCAGCAAATCCCATTAAGCCAGCGTGAAGGGGTTGGCGAACGCGAACAGGAGGGCGATGGCCACGCCGATCAGGAAGGCCGCGTCGATCAGACCGGCCAAGATGAACATCTTGGTTTGCAGGTCGTTCATCAGCTCGGGCTGACGGGCCGACGCTTCCAGAAATTTGCCGCCCATCAGCGCGATGCCGATGGATGCGCCGATGGCGCCCAGACCGACGATGAGACCGCAAGCCAGTGCGACAAGACCCAGAACGTTTTCCATGATGACTCCTATGAGATGAACGAAAGTTGAAAAAAGGAAAGAAAGAAACGAGAACTCAGAGCGAGGACAGGCCGCGCAACTCAGTGAGCGTCATGCGCCTGCCCGAGGTAAATCAGGGCCAGCATCATGAAAATGAACGCCTGCAAGGTGATGACCAGAATGTGGAACAAGGTCCAAACCGTGCCTGCGATCACATGTCCGACGAAGAAGAGTCCACCACCGAGCGAGAGGGAGGCAAAGCCGCCCAGCAACGCAATCAGCATGAAGACCAGCTCACCCGCGAACATGTTTCCGAACAACCGCATGCCGTGGGAGACCGTCTTGGCCACGAACTCGATCATCTGCATCAGGAAGTTGATCACGCCCAGCAGCAGCGCCCAGATGGGGTTCTTGCTGGTGCCGAAAGGTGCGGTGACGAGCTCGTGCGTCCAGCCGCCGATGCCCTTGATCTTGATGTTGTAGAACAAGCACATCAACAGCACGGACACGGACAGGCCAAGCGTGGTGGAGAGGTCGGCGGTGGGCACGACACGCAGGTAGTCGGGGTAACCCATGGCCGGGCCGGCCACGTGCCAGATGGAAGGCAGCAGGTCAACCGGCAGCATGTCCATGAAGTTCATCATGAAGATCCAGACAAACACGGTCAGCGCCAGCGGGGCGACCAGCTTGCGGCTGTGGGCGTTGTGGATGACGGCCTTGGCCTGGCTGTCGACCATCTCGACCAGCATTTCCACAGCGGCCTGGAAACGGCCGGGCACACCGGCGGTGGACTTGCGGGCGGCGAGCCACAGCACGAAACAGACCAGGGCACCCAACAGGGAGCTCACGATCACCGAATCGATGTTGATGACGGAAAAGTCGACGATCGACTCTTGCTTCTTGTTCGTCAAATGAACCAGGTGGTGGCGGATGTATTCGCCGGGGGTCAGAGCGCTGCCTTCAGTTGCCATGTTCGTTTGCACCGATTTGTCGGAAATTCAACCGTTTAGATTTGCGCGCCGGGTCTGGATCCAGAATCCAAACCAGTACACCTTGAGAACCAACACCAGACCGGCCAACAGGCCCAGCCAATTCAGCTCGGGGACGATCCAGGGCGCCGACCACAACATGGCCACCACCAGCATAATCTTGACCCCCTCCCACAACAAAAACCCGGCGAAGGCGGCTTGCGCATAACCCGCCAGCAGGCGACTCAATGCACTCGACGTCAAACCGTAAGCCATCAAGGCCGACGGCAACACCACCGCTGCAGCGCCGTAGAGGACCGACCAAGCCACCGAAACCGATTGCGTGAACAACCAGGCCAACGCGCCAGAGGACAAGCCCACCAACAACTGCACACCTACCAGACGCCACAACGAGAAGCGCGGCTGGCTGGCCCGCCACTGCAACGCTTCTTCACGCGTCAGCGGCTTGAATTCGATCTCTTGCTCACCATCTAAACCTTCTGCCTGGGTCTGCGATTCCGGATCGACGCGTTGCATTGTCGACATGGATGGTTACAGACAGGTTACGGTTGGGCGACGTTCGCAAAGCCGCTGATTATACGTAGAAACCCCATGGGGTCGTCAAGGCTGAGCGCGGTTTGTGCGTCTGCTGCGAATGCCGCCACCGATAATCGATTCATGACCGCTGCGAACTGGGGCAACCCTCCCGATCTGCCCGACACCCTCTGTTACCTCAACGGTGCGTTCACCGAGCTGCGCAACGCACAGGTGAGCGTGCTGGATCGGGGGTTCATTTTTGGCGATGGCGTGTACGAGGTACTGCCGTGTTACGGTGGTTTGGCGTTCCGGTTCGATCAGCACATGGCTCGCCTGGACCGGTCGCTGGTCGAGCTGCGCATCAAAAACCCCCTGTCGCGCGCCGAGTGGGCGGCGATCGCCCGACGCCTGGCACTCTCACTGCAGGACAGCCGTGGCGCCGCCAACCAGCTGATCTACATCCAGGTCACCCGCGGCGTGGCGCTGAGGGACCACGCGATGCCGGCGGACATCATGCCCACGGTGTTCGTGATGGTGAGCGAGATGAAGCTGGCGACTCCGGCCCAACGCGAACAGGGCGTGGCCTGTGTCACCGCCGCCGATTTCCGCTGGGAGAAGGCACACATCAAAAGCACCAGCCTGCTGGGCGCGGTGTTGGCTCGCCAGATCAGCGTGGACGCCGGCGCGGTGGAAACCGTGATGTTTCGAGGCGACCACCTGAGCGAGGCGGCCTCCAGCAATGTGTGGGTGGTCAAGGACGGCACCGTCATGGGCCCACCCAAAGACAACCTGGTGCTCGAGGGCATCCGCTTCGGCCTGATCGAAGAACTCTGCCGGGCGCAGGGTCTGGGCTTCGAGTTGCGCCCCATCACCCGGGCCGAGGTGTTGGCCGCCGACGAACTGCTGCTGTCGTCCGCCACCAAGGAGGTGCTGCCCATCACCCGACTCGATGGCCAGTCCGTCGGCCAGGGCAGCCCCGGCCCCGTCTACCAACGTCTCTACGCTGGGTACCAGCAAGCCGTGGCCGCCCTGTCGGCCTGAACCGGAGAAGCTCCATGGATCAACCCCGCGAAATTCCCCCCGAACAATCCCTCATCGAGTACCCGACACAATTTCCCATCAAGGTGATGGGCGCGAACGTGGAGGGCTTCATCGACGCCATGGTGCACGTGGCCCGGGCCTTCGATGCCACCTTCGATGCCGGCACGGTTGAGCAGCGCCCGAGCAAGGCGGGCAACTACATGGGCCTGACGCTCAGCGTGCACGTAACCAGCCGCGAGCAACTCGACGAGCTCTACCGCACCCTGACCACGCACCCCATGGTCAAGATCGTTCTGTGATCATTCGGTCTTTGGGCCTGGTGCCTTACGACACCACTTACCAGGCCATGCAGGCCTTCACGGTGGAGCGCGCGCCCGACACGCCCGACGAGCTCTGGATCTGCGCGCACCCACCCGTCTTTACCCAAGGCCTCGCCGGTCGCGAAGACCACCTGCTGGCCCCCGGCAGCATCCCCGTGGTGCAGACCAACCGGGGCGGCCAGGTGACCTACCACGGTCCCGGCCAGGTGGTGGCGTACCCACTGGTGGACCTTCAGCGTGCGGGCTACTACGTCAAGGAGTTCGTCCACCGGGTCGAAGAAGCCGTGATCCGCACGCTGGCCACCTTTCAGGTCACGGGCCACCGGGTGGCCGGTGCGCCCGGCATCTACGTGCGGCTGGACGATCCTTTCAGCCACGCCGCGCTGCCCCAGCGCCCGCAGAAGCGACACCCCGGTGCGCCGGCACCCATCCCCGACTTCACCGGCCTGGGCAAGATTGCCGCACTCGGCATCAAGGTCAGCCGCCATTGCGCCTACCACGGCGTCGCGCTCAACGTGGCGATGGACCTGCAACCCTTCCAGCGCATCAACCCGTGCGGCTACACCGGCCTGCAAACGGTGGACCTTTCTACAATCGGGGTGACGGTTTCCTGGGACGAGGCCGCGCATGTGTTGAGCCAGAAGCTCGGCGCCTCCCTGTCACCCTGACCAACCCCGACTCCACGCGCCACCCGCGCCGCCGCCATGAACCCGACCGACACCCCTGCTGCCGACTCCACCGTGCGCGAAGCCCAGCCCGCGGCCAGCTACGACGCCACCGCCAAGCAGAAGAGCCAGGCCAAGACTTCACGCATCCCCATCAAGATCGTGCCGGCCGAGGTGCTGAAAAAGCCCGAGTGGATCCGCGTCAAGGCCGGCAGCCCCACCACCCGCTTCTACGAGATCAAGGACATCCTGCGCGCCAACAAGCTGGTGACGGTGTGCGAAGAGGCAAGTTGCCCCAACATCGGCGAGTGCTTCGGCAAGGGCACGGCCACCTTCATGATCATGGGCGACAAGTGCACGCGCCGCTGCCCGTTCTGCGACGTGGGCCATGGCCGTCCCGACCCGCTCGACGTGAACGAGCCCGACAACCTCGCGAAAACAATCGCGCAGCTGCAGCTGAAGTACGTGGTGATCACCAGCGTGGACCGCGATGACCTGCGCGATGGTGGCGCCGGCCATTTCGTGGCCTGCATTGAGAAGACCCGCGCCTTGTCGCCGCAGACGCAGATCGAGGTGCTGGTGCCCGATTTCCGCGGCCGCGACGACCGTGCGCTCGAGATCCTCAAGGCCGCGCCACCCGACGTGATGAACCACAACATGGAAACCGTGCCGCGCCTGTACAAGGAAGCACGCCCGGGTTCCGACTACCAGTTCAGCCTGAACCTGCTCAAGAAGTTCAAGGCGCTGTTCCCCCGCGTGCCGACCAAGAGCGGCCTGATGGTCGGCCTGGGTGAGACCGATGAAGAGATCCTGGCCGTCATGCGCGACATGCGCGCGCACGACATCGACATGCTCACCATCGGCCAGTACCTCGCGCCCAGCGGCCACCACCTGCCGGTGCGCCGCTACGTGCACCCAGACACCTTCAAGATGTTCGAAGCCGAGGCCTACAAGATGGGCTTCACCCACGCCGCCGTGGGCGCCATGGTGCGCAGCTCGTACCACGCGGACCAGCAGGCCCACGGGGTGTTGAACCCGGTTTCGGCAAAGTGACATGCCTGCCGTGCGCGACGTTCTCGGCGTGCGCGAGTACGGCGCCTCGCACGGCAGCCACGACCACGCCCATTTCCAGATCCTGATCGGCCTGGGAGGTGTGCTCGAGCTCGAGCTTGCAGGGCGCGGACAACGCATTGCCGCGGGCGACGGCTGTGTGGTGCCGCCCGGTGAACGCCACGACTTTGAAGCCCGCAACGGCGCGCGCTGCCTGGTGCTCGACAGCCACACCGGCGACTGGGCCCGCGTCGGGTCGGCGCCCGCACCGGCCACGCTCGCTCTGGCACATTACCTCGCACAGGCCTGCACGCAACAGCTGCCACGCGCGCAACAACTCGGCCCGGCGCTGCTGCTCGAAGCCTGGTCGCCCTGCAGCGCACTGCCGCCGGCGCGCCCGCGCCGCGCGATCGACTGGGACACCCTCGCCCACTGGGCACTCGCCGGCGGCCCGCACACGACCGTGGCCGAGCTCGCCGCACGCGTGCACCTGAGTGCAGCGCAACTGGCCGCGCGCTGCCGCGACGAACGCGGGCAAAGCACCCAGCACTGGCTGCGCGATCTCCGGCTGGCGCAAGCGCGCGAGTGGCGCGCGCAAGGCCTGAGCGTGGCCGAGGTGGCGCGCCGCAGCGGCTACCGCTCGCCCTCGGCGCTCACCGCTGCGCAGCGCCGCGCCCGCGGCTGAACACACGCGTCGCGCGACGATGATCCCGCGCCGCGCGACGGCGCGCCGCACTAAGCTCCCCCGAATGAACGCCAACCTCCTCGCCCTGGGCGCGATCGCGCTGTGGGCATCGCTGGCCACCCTCGGGGTGGCTTTGTCGCACGTGCCGCCCTTTTTGCTGACCGGCCTGTCGCTGCTGGTGGGCAGCCTGATCGCGCTGCCGCTCTCGCGGTTTGACCTGCGCCAGTGGCGTGTACCGGCGAGCACGCTGGCGCTGGGTGTCTACGGTCTGTTCGGCTTTCATTTCCTGCTCTTCATTGCGCTGCGCCACGCGCCGCCTGTGCAGGCCAACCTGGTCAACTACCTCTGGCCCCTGGGCATCGTGGTGATGGCGCCGCTGTTCCTGCCGGGTGTCACGCTGCGGGCCAAACACGTGTTCGCTGCCCTGCTGGGCTTTGCGGGCGCGGCGCTGGCCATCCTGGGCGGTGCAGGTGACACCAGCGAAACGGGCTGGGCCTGGGGCTACCTCCCCGCGCTGGCCTCGGCTTTCATCTGGGCCAGTTATTCGCTGCTCACGAAGCGCGTGCGCGCCTTCCCCACCGCCGCCATCGGCAGCTTCGCGCTGCTCTCGGGCGTGCTCTCGCTGCTGTGCCACGCGCTGCTGGAGCCCTCGGTGTCGCTTTCGATCCAGGACCTGTTGCTGATCGCTGTGCTCGGACTGGGTCCGCTCGGTGGCGCGTTCTTTTTGTGGGACGCGGCGCTCAAGCGCGGCGATGCACGGCAGATCGGCGTGCTGAGTTTTCTGACGCCGCTGCTCTCCACGCTGACGTTGCTGCTGGTTCGAGGGGAGGTGCCGAGTCCCGCAATCGGCCTGGCAGCGTTGATGATCGTGGGCGCGGCAGTGATCGCCACGCGCCAGAACAACTGAGGTTCAGTCGGTCATCAACGCAGCAGGGTCTTCCGCCATCAGCACCGTCTGCGCCCAGGTTTGCAGACGCGACGTGTCGCAGCGCAGGATCTGCTGCTTGACCGCCAGGATCTGCGACGGGTGCATGGAAAAACTGCGCAGGCCCAGACCCAGCAGCAGGCGCGTCATGGCCACGTCGCCCGCCATCTCGCCACACACGCTCACGCCCTTGCCTTGCGCCTGGCACTGCGCGATGGTGCTGGCCAGCAGGTGCAGCACGGCGGGGTGCACCGGGTCGTAGAGGTGCGACACGGCTTCGTCCGCGCGATCGATGGCCAGCGTGTACTGGATCAGGTCGTTGGTACCGATCGAGAGAAAGTCGAAGTGCTTGAGGAACAGCGGGATCGTGAGGGCCGCGGCCGGCACCTCGATCATGGCGCCGAGCTTCACCGCGCCTTGCCGCACACCCGCGGCTTCCAGCTGGTCGTGTGCGCGGTTCACCAGAGCGAGCGTCTGGCGGATCTCGCTCGCGTGCGCGAGCATGGGAATGAGCAGGTGCACCGGCCCGTGCGCGGCCGCTCGCAGGATGGCGCGCAACTGCGCCAGAAACATGGCGGGATCGGCCAGGCTCCAGCGGATGGCGCGCAGACCCAGCGCGGGGTTGAGGTGGTCTTCGCCCGCGCGCTGGGCCACGCGGTCCAGCGGCTTGTCGGCACCGACATCGACCGTGCGGATGGTCACCGGCAGGCCCTGCATGCCCTCGACCGCACGCTTGTAGGCCTGGTACTGCTCTTCCTCGTCGGGCAGCTTGCCGTTGCGCCCCATGAACAGGAATTCGCTGCGGAACAGCCCCACGCCCACGGCACCGGCCTTGAGCGCGCCCACCGCGTCTTCGGGTTGTTCGATGTTGGCCAGCAGCTCGATCTTTTGCCCGTCGAGCGTGACGGCAGGCGTGTTCTTCAGGCGCGAGAGGCGTTCGCGTTCGACCTCACCCTGGCGCTGCTTGAAGCCGTACTCGGCCAGCAGGATGGGCGAGGGATCGATCACCACCACGCCGGCATCGCCGTCGATGATGACCCAGTCGTCCTGTTTGATCAGGTGGCTGGCCGAGCGGGCTCCCACCACGGCCGGGATGTCCATGCTGCGCGCGACGATGGCGGTGTGGCTGGTCTTGCCGCCCACGTCGGTGACGAAACCGGCGAACACGCTCTGCTTGAACTGCAGCATGTCGGCGGGTGACAGGTCGTGCGCAATCAGCACCAGCGGCACATCGACCGCGTGGTCCTGCCCGGGCCGTTGTTGGCCCTCGCCCACCGGCGACGCCACGCCACGCATCACGCGCAGGATGCGTTCGACCACCTGCTCCAGATCCGCCTTGCGTTCACGCAGGTAAGGGTCTTCCATTTCGTCGAACTGGCGCGCGATCACCTCGAGTTGGGTGGTCAGCGCCCATTCGGCGTTGTAGTGCCGCTCGACGATCCAGTGCTTCACGCCGTTGGTGAGCTGCTCGTCCTGCAGCAACATGAGGTGCACGTCGAGCAAGGCGGTGAGCTCGGGGTGGGCATCCGATGGCCCCAGGTCGTGCAGGCTGTGCTGAACCTTCAGGATCTCCGCAGCCACCTCGTTGCGCGCATGGCGCAATCGCTCGATTTCGCCCTCGACCTGTTCGGTCTGCACGAAGTAGTGGGCCACATCGATCCGGCTGGACGCCACGATCACCGCCCGCCCGATGGCAATGCCCCGGGAGACGGCGAGGCCGTGGACGCTGAAGCTCATGCCCCCACGCTCCACCGCTGCGCGGGTCGCTGCCCCCCGAGAGGGGGCGTTTCGCTGCCGCGCGGCCCGGCAGCGAAACCGTTGTTGGCGCGCGCAAAGAGGACCTTCACAGTCACTCTCCTTCGCCGAACTTGTCGTTGATGAGTGCGATCAACGCGTCCATCGCCACCTGCTCATCGGGTCCGGTGGTCTCCACCTCGACCGTGCTGCCCAGACCCGCTGCCAGCATCATCACGCCCATGATGCTTTTCGCATTCACACGGCGGTCGCCGCGCGACATCC
Organism: Hydrogenophaga sp. RAC07; assembly: GCF_001713375.1. Taxonomy (NCBI): domain Bacteria; kingdom Pseudomonadati; phylum Pseudomonadota; class Betaproteobacteria; order Burkholderiales; family Comamonadaceae; genus Hydrogenophaga; species Hydrogenophaga sp. RAC07. The sequence continues at coordinate 4,584,213 of NZ_CP016449.1, read as the reverse complement.
ACACGTCGCTGGCGAAGCTGCCCGCGAGTTTGGTGAGTTTGGCCGAGGCGCGTGCATGCAGCCCCAGCTTATTGCTGATGGTCACGGTGGTCTTGATCATGGGTGGCTCGTCTGGCCTGGTTCTGCGGAGCGGTCACCGCGACTTGAATCACCCCTTGCGTGGCACCGATCATGGCGCGCGAGATCAGCGCGTCCAGCGATTCGTGCCGGTACGACACGGTGCGCAGCAGCATGGGCAGGTTCACGCCGGTGATCAACTTGGAGTTGATGCCGTCGATGAGTTTCTGCGCCACGTTGCACGGCGTAGCGCCGAACACGTCGGTCACCACCAGGGTTTGCGGCAGTTGCATCTGGCGCATGATCGCGCGCGCCTGCGCCAGCGATTCTTCGGGCGGTACGTTGGGTTGGACATCGAGTGCCGCAACAGCATCGGCGCTGTCGGGGAACACATGCATGACGCACTGTCGCAGGGCGGAAGCCAAGGGTGCGTGCGCAATGATGAGGATGCCGTTCATGGACGCAGTTTAGCTGGCCTGCACGCCGGGGCGCCCACGCCAGGCACGCCAGAAAGCGAGGTAGGCGAACACGCAACACACGCCAAAGAAAGCCATGGCGCCGCGGTACCGCACCGGCTCGCTCCAGCCGAACACCGTGAGCGCCTCGATCAGGAGGCCGATGCCCCATTGCACGCCGAACACACCACCGAAGATGGCGAGGTTGTAGGCCGACAGGGCGCGGCCCGCGGCCTCGGGTGGCAAGGCCAGCGCCACGGCGGGCTGCGACAGCGACACGAAGGTGCTGGTCACGCAGAACAGCGCCCACAGCTCCCAGCCCGCGCCGGCTCCCAGCCACACGATGGCACTGAGCACCACAAAGCTGGACGGCAGCCCCCACGCGATCAAACGCTCGGGCCGCAGGCCACGGCGCGCCAGGTGGGGGTTGACCACACCCCAGAGCCAGAAGGTGCAGAGCATGGAGAGGTTGATGCCGAACAGACCGGCAGCCGCCTCTTGCGGCGTGTAGCCCGCCACTTTCACCATCCACGGCCCGGCCCACAGGGTCTGCACCGCGACCATGCCGCCGTAGTTGACAAAGCCGATCGGCAGCATCTGGCGAAAGTAAGGGTTGCGCCAGATGAAGCCATAACCTTTGGACGGTGAGGGCTGACCTTGCGCGAGTGCCGGCGTCTCCTGGCGCCAGCGCGGCACCATGAGCGCGATGCCCACCATCGACAGCGCAATCAAGCCGGCCAACATCCAGAACAGGCCACGCCAGCCGGTGTAGGGCATGAGCCATTGCACCGGCAAGGTGGCGGCCACCATGCCGAGCGAGCCGGTCATGAGCATCCACGAGTTCGCGCGCAGCTGCGTGGCGGGCGTGAGCCAGCGGCGAAAGCCGGTGAGCGGCGCCATCAGGCAGGCGCTCACACCCATGCCGGTGAGCACGCGCGCGGCCAGCAGGCCCGAAAAACTCATGGCCAGCGCAAACGCCATGCAGCCCACCACCGCCACCGCCAGAAACGCCAGGATCACCTTGCGCGGCCCGTGACGGTCCAGCCAGTTGCCCAGTGGCAGCTGGGTCATGGCAAAGCCCAGGAAGTAACCGCCCGCGAGCAGGCCGAGGTCCCCCGCGTTCAGGTCCAGCTCCTGGCTCAGCGTGGGCGAGAGCGTGGCGGTGATGGCGCGCACCAGCGCAGAGAAAAAGTACGCGATGGCGAACGTCAGAAAGACGATGACCGCGGCGCGGGTGCCCAGCGCGTCGCCGCTGGCGTGTGTCGGCGCGTTCGTCATGGCAGCTTCAGGCCGTCAAAGAACGTGGTGCTCACCTCGTTGCTGGCAGTGCCATAGACCGCTGCCTGGAAAACCTGCGCACCGCGCGCGAAATACACCACGCGGGCCTGCACCGGCTGGCCTTGCGGATCGGTGCCTTGCGCCGTGATGCCTTGCACCAGCGAGGCGCCAGCGACGGTCGCGGTCCAGCGGTGGGCCGGGTCGGTGTGCAAGGCCGGGTCCACGCGGATCGCGGCCAGCGAAGCCCGCTGCCAGTCGCTCAGCGTGGCGGGCACCGCGGCGCCATCGGACACGTTGGCCCAGGCCACGGCAAAGGTGAGGCCACTGGCTTTGCAACTGTGCATGTGCAACACCGTAGGCACGCCCCCCAGGGGCACCGTGCGCTCGGCGGTTTCCGCCTTGCACGGCAGCAGCGCCTGCAGCGGCGTGCCCTCGGGCCGCAGCTCGCGCCAGTTGAAGGTGGGATAACAGGCGCTCAGTGTCAGCAAGGACAACGCGGCGAACGGCTTGAAGCGCCGCTTCGCGCGTTCGAAGGGGATTGAAAACATGGAATGGAGATGGGTCCGCCGCCGCGGCGACACCGCGGGCGTGGCGGCCTCACGCACAATGGCAACATGAATGCTCTGGATGGTATCCGCATACTCGATTTGTCCCGCGTGCTCGCAGGCCCCTGGTGCACACAGACGCTGGCCGATCTCGGCGCCGATGTGGTGAAGGTGGAGCGCCCGCCCGGCGACAACCACCCCGGCGGCGACGACACGCGCGGCTGGGGTCCGCCCTTCCTGCGCGGGCGCGATGGCATCGACACGGCCGAAGCCGCCTACTACCTGGGTGCCAACCGCAACAAGCGCTCCATCACCTGCGACATCGCCACACCGGCAGGCCAGGCGCTGATCCGCGAGCTTGCGGCCAAGGCCGACGTGTTCGTGGAGAACTACAAGGTCGGCGACATGGCGCGTTATGGCCTGGACTTTGCGAGCCTGCGCGCCATCAACCCCAAGCTCGTGTACTGCTCCATCACCGGCTTCGGCCAGACCGGGCCGTACAAGGAACGCGCGGGTTATGACTTCGCCATCCAGGCCATGGGCGGCCTCATGAGCGTGACCGGCGAACGCGACGATCTGCCCGGCGGCGGCCCGCAAAAGGTGGGCGTGGCGGTGGCCGATCTGTTCACCGGCCTGTACGCCACGGTGGCCATTCAGGCCGCGCTGCGGCACGCCGAACGCACCGGCGAAGGCCAGCACATCGACATGGCCTTGCTCGACACACAAGTGGCCATGCTCGCCAACCTGGGTGCCAACTACCTGGTGCGCGGACGCGAAGACGGCAAGGTGCCCGGCCGCGCGGGCAACGCCCACGCCAACATCGTGCCCTACCAGGTGTTTGAAGTCGCACCCGACGCACAAGGCCAGGCGCAACACATCATCCTGGCGGTGGGCAACGACGGCCAGTTCGCCAAGTTCTGCGCCGTGGCGGGCCAGCCCGAGCTGTCCGCCGACGCGCGCTTTGCGCAGAACCAGAACCGCGTGCGCCACCGCGCCGTGCTGGTGCCGCTGCTGGAAACCATCCTCAAGTCCCGCAGCAAAGCCGACTGGCTCGCCGCACTGGAAGCCGCCAAGGTGCCCTGCGGCCCGATCAACAGCCTGGCCGAGGTGTTTGCCGACGAACACGTCCTGTCGCGCGGCATGGTGCAGCGCTGGGAGCACCCGCTTTCGGGCGACGTCGATCTGGTCGCCAGCCCGCTCAAGCTCAGCGCCACCCCGGTGCGCAACGACTTGCCGCCGCCACTGCTGGGCCAGCACACGGCCGAGGTGCTGGGCGACTGGCTGGGCAGCACGCCCGAACAACTCGCCGAGCTGCAGCGCAGCGGCGCGGTGTGAAGGACGCGTGATGGTCACCGCAGCGGCCTTGCCCACCCCCGCCTCGCTGCGTGGCGCTGCCCTGGCCGCCGCCGCGCGCGGCGAGCCGCTGGTGGTCATGACCACGCTCAAGGGCTGCGTGTATTGCGAGTTGGTGCGCAACAACTACCTGGCGCCCATGCGGCGCGAAGGCCTGGTGGTGGCGGTGCAGCTCGATGTTCAAGACCGGCAGTCCAATCTGCAGAGCTTCGAAGGCGACACGACTACCCCCGCGGATCAGGCCCGCGCCTGGAAAGCGCGCTTCACACCCACGGTGATGTTCTTCGGACCCGATGGCCAGGAACTGGCCGAGCGCCTGGTGGGCGTGGCCGTGCTGGACTTCTACGGCGAATACCTGGAGGCTCGCCTGACAGAGGCGCGCCGCAAGCTCAAGAAGCGCTGAGCCGTCAGCAGGCGCTCACTTCAGCGCGCCAAACACCTTCTTGAGGATGGCGCTGCCGGTGCCCACCGGGTCTTGGCGGATCTTGCGTTCTTCTTCGCCGATGATGGTGTAGAGGCCATCCAGTGACTTGCCCGTCACGTATTTCTGGATGTTGGCGTCTTCGGATTTCACCAGTCCGATGCCCGCCGCCTTGCCCGCGACCTTGTTGTACTGGTTGGCCAGGCCGACTTTTTCGGTGGCCTTGGTCACCACCGGCAAGAACTTTTCGCCCAGCGGCGAGCGGGTTTTTTCGGCAAAGAACTGCGTCACCGAGTTGTCGCCGCCGCCCAGGATGTTCTTGGCGTCCGTCACGCTCATGGACTTGACCGCGTTCACGAGCAGGTCTTTGCCCATGGGCACGGCCGCCTCGGCCGCTCGGTTCATGCTGGTGACCAACTCGTCGATCCGTTTGCCCTGCCCGGTGAGCTTGAGCAGCCTGGATGCGTCTTCAAGAAAACCGGGCAAGGGAATCCGAACTTTTGGATTGCCCAGGAATCCATCGGTCTTGCCCAGCAAGGCCACGGCCGCCAAGGCGCCCTTCTCAAGCGCCACCTTGATGCCCTGTGTGGCGTCGCGGTCGGTGAGGTCTCCCAGCGACAAGGCCCGCGCCTGCTGGTGGGCCGCGAGGATCAAGAGGCCGATGGCGGCGGTGGACTGGGTAAACTGGCGGCGCTGCATGCGGTGTCTCCTGGATGCTGATGAACGAATGGCGTGGGGCAATGTAGTCCCCGGGAAATGAAAACACAATGACCGAACTTGATCGACCTAGCCGCTTGCGCCGCCGCAGCCTTGCTGTCGCAGCCGCCCTGGGCGCCGCCGCCGTGATGGGCCTCGCCGGCTGTGCCGGTGGCGAAGCCGCGCCCAACTCCACCTTCGTGCTGCTCGATGGGTCCAAGGCCACCACCGCCGATCTCAAGGGCAAGGTGACGCTGGTGAATTTCTGGGCCACCACCTGCGTGTCGTGCGTGAAGGAAATGCCGCAGATCGTGGCCACCTGGCACAAGTACCAGGCACAAGGCTTTGACACCGTGGCCGTGGCCATGGAGTACGACCCACCCAACTGGGTGCTCAATTTTGCGCAGAGCCGCCAGTTGCCCTTCAAGGTCGCGCTCGACAACACGGGCGAGGTGGCGCAGCAGTGGGGCGACGTGAAGCTCACGCCCACCACCTACCTGGTGGACAAACAGGGCCGCATCGTCAAACGTTATGTGGGTGAGCCCGACTTTGCGGCGCTGCACCAGCTCATCGAGAAACTGCTGGCGCAGATCTGAAGGGCAGCGAGCACCTCACAGCAAAAAGCCGGGTTCCAGATCCCGGCTTTTTGCATGGCGGCTCAGGCCGCAAGCGCCCTCAGTCCTTGCGGTAGGCGTCGTGGCAGGCCTTGCAGGTCTGGCCCACGGCACCAAACGCGGTTTTCACGGCGTCGAGGTTGCCCGTCTTGGCGGCAGCGCTCAGCTTGGTGGCCTCGGCCTGGAGCTTGTCGGCGCCTTCCTTGAACTTGGCCTGCTCGGTCCAGATGGCCGGCAGCGCCCGGGTGTCGCCCTTGTCGGTGCCCGGACCAAAACCTTCCCACGGGAGTTTGCTCATGGTCTCGACGATGGCCGAGCTCTCGGCCGCCACCTTGGCATCGAACGGCACGCGGCCGTTGGCCATGGCCCCCACACGCCCGAAATGCGAGGCCATCACGGTGAAGGCCGCTTTGCGGTACTTCACGGCGTCCTCGGGTTTCTGGAACTGGGCGAACGCCGGGGGAGACAAGCTGGTGAACGCAACGGCCATGGCCAACGGGGCGAGAAATTTCATGAACACTCCTGAGCGTGGTTGAATACAAAAGGCAGCCGGGTTGCTGCCTGGGCGTGAGTGTGCCGACATCGTTCAAGTTCCCCTGGAACTGTCGACATGCCCCCCGGCTCCACTCATCTTTGTTGAACTCTGCCCGCTTGACCATGCAAACCATCCGCGTCTGGGACCTGCCCACCCGCCTCTTCCACTGGCTGCTCGCTGCCGCCGTCGTGGGCCTCGTGATCACCGCCAATGTGGGCGGCAACTGGATGAACTGGCACTTGCGACTGGGGTATGCGGTGCTCACGCTGCTGCTGTTCCGCCTGGTCTGGGGTTTTGTGGGCGGGCACTGGTCGCGCTTTGGCAGCTTTCTGTACGCGCCATCCTCGTTGATCGCATACCTGCAAGGACGCGCGAAACTTGAACACCGCGTGGGTCACACGCCACTGGGCGCGTTGTCGGTGTTTGCCCTGCTCTTGGTGTTGCTGACGCAGGTCACCACCGGACTCATGAGCGACGACGAAATCGCTTTCTTCGGCCCCTTGGTCCGCTTCGTCTCGGGCGACACCGTGGCACTGGCCACCAGTTACCACAAGAACGTGGGCAAATTCATCGTGATCGCGCTCGTGGTGCTGCATGTGGCCGCCATCGTCTTCTACAAATGGGTCAAGAAGGACAACCTCGTGCATCCGATGGTGGTGGGCGACAAGCAGATGGCGGCGAGCCACAAGCTGCCGCAGGCGCGCGATTCCATGGCTTCGCGGGCTCTGGCATTGATGGTGCTGGCGGTGTGCGGCGGAGCAGTGGCCTGGCTGGTCCGGTTGGGCAGCGCTTTCTGATCACCTCCACCGACTGGCTGGCCTTATAGTGGCTTTCCTTCGCTTCCCCACGTTCCCACAACCGCCCGCATGAGACCCACCGAGACAGCCGACGTCACACTGCGGCTGGCCCAATTTCCCGACGACCTGGACACGGTCCGGTCCCTGTTTCTCGACTACCAAGCCGACATGGGCATCGACCTGTGCTTTCAGGGATTCGAGAGCGAACTGGCCACTCTGCCGGGCGAATACACGCAGCCAGCGGGCTCGGTATTTGTCGCCCTGGTGGGCGGTGAACCCGCAGGTTGCTGCGCATTTCGCCCACTCACCAACACCGACCACCTCGACGCCTGCGAAATGAAGCGCTTATTTGTGCGCCGTGCGTTTCGGGGCTTCGGTTTGGGCCGTCTGCTGGTGGAGCAGGTCATGTCCGAGGCCCGTCTGGCCGGCTACACCACCATGCTGCTGGACACGCTCAGCGACATGGAGACCGCGCGTGCGCTGTACCAGGAGTCGGGCTTTGTGGAGGTGGCGCCTTACTATCACAACCCGATTCCCGGGGCGCATTACCTCAAGGTGGAACTTTGAAGTCCACACTTTTCATCTCTTGCTGATGTTTCTGCCCGACGGGCCTGGTCACTGGCGAGCAAACTTCACTTCAGGCTCGCGGGGGCGCACAAAGATGCGTGCAAAAAAGCAAAAAGCCGCTGATGTCACCACCAGCGGCTTTTGCTCAGGCTCCACCCGCGTTCAGACGCCAGCTTTGGCCTGGGCCAGCAAGGTGGCCGCGTCGCTAACTTCAAACTTGCCCGGCGCCTCAACGTTCAGCGCCTTCACCACGCCGTCCTTGATCAGCATCGAGTAACGGTTGCTTCGCAATCCCATGCCACGACCCGTCAGGTCCAGCGTGAGACCCGTGGCCTTGGCGAAGTCGGCGCTGCCGTCGGCCAGCATGCGCACCTTGTCGCCCGTCTTCTGGTCACGCGCCCACGCGCCCATCACGAACGCATCGTTCACGCTCAGGCACCAGATCTCGTCCACACCCGCAGCCTTGAAGTCGGCAGCATGCTCCACAAAACCGGGGACATGCTTGGCCGAACAGGTCGGGGTGAAGGCTCCGGGCAGCGCGAACACGGCAATCGTCTTGCCGGCTGCGGCCTTGTGCGCATCCACGGGATTGGGACCGATGCTGCAACCATTGCCTTCGACTTCGCTGTACTCCATCAACGTTGCCGCCGGGATCTTTTCGCCTACCTGAATCATGCTGTGCTCCTCGCGTTTATGGGCTTGTGGGCCGGGGTGTGAGGGATCGGAAAACCGATCCCGGAAAAAGAAAAAGCGACCGGCATTGTCGGTCGCTTTTCAGTTCGGCGCTGCAAGCAGCGTGAATCGCGCTTAAACCAGCTCGGCCTTTTGGACCAGGCGGGTGGCGACCCAGTTTTTCGTCTTCGACAACGGACGGCTCTCGGTGATCTCGATCGTGTCGCCGGTCTTGTACTCGCCCTTTTCGTCATGGGCGTGGTACTTGCTCGACTTGGCCACGATCTTGTCGTAGAGCTCGTGCTTCACACGGCGCTCGACCAGGACCGTCACGGTCTTGGTGCGCTTGTCACTGACGACCTTGCCGATCAAGGTGCGCTTGAGGGATGTTTTAGCTTCCGTCATGGTCACTCCTTATTTGGCAGAAGCCGCGGTGCGCTGCTTCTCGGCCAAGATGGTCTTGGCACGAGCAATGGCGCGGCGGGTGTCGCCCAGCACGGCGTTGTTGTTGAGTTGTTGCGTGGCTTTTTGCATGCGCAGACCGAAGTGGGCCTTTTGCAGCGATTTCACTTCGGCTTCGAGGCCGGCCACATCCTTTTGGCGCAGTTCAGCAGTTTTCATCTTGTGTTCTCCTGAATCACTGACCCAACAAGCGCGTCACGAACGTGGTGCGCAGGGGAAGTTTGGCGGCGGCCAGCTGGAACGCCTCACGGGCCAGCTCTTCTGGCACACCGACGATCTCGTACAGCACCTTGCCGGGCTGGATCTCGGCCACGTAGTACTCCACGGAACCCTTGCCGTTGCCCATGCGGACTTCGGCTGGCTTCTGGGAGATCGGCTTGTCCGGGAACACACGGATCCAGATGCGGCCGCCACGCTTGACGTGACGGGAAATCGCGCGACGCGCGGCTTCGATCTGGCGGGCCGTGAGGCGACCGCGGTCGGTGGACTTCAGACCGAAGTCACCAAACGCGACGGTGGCACCACTGGTGGCGACACCGGTATTGCGGCCTTTTTGTTCCTTGCGGAATTTGCGGCGAGCAGGTTGCAACATGTTTATTCTCCTTTGCCGTCCGCAGCTGCAGATGCGGGCGCGGCGTCTTTGCGAACGCGCTTAACGGCGGGTTTGGTTTCGGTACCGGTCGTGGCTTCGGCAGGCTTGTCGCTGCCATCGGCTGGAGCGGCGTTGGCACCGGGGCGACGAACCGCAGCGCGGGCAGGAGGACCTGCTGGACGCTCACGGCGCGGACCACGGGGGCGGCGCTCTTCTTCGGCACGGGGCTCGGCGGCCACGGGCGCATCGTTGCGGCCCAGGGTGTCGCCCTTGTAGACCCAGACCTTGACACCGATGATGCCGTAGGTGGTCTTGGCTTCGGACGTGCCGTAGTCGATGTCGGCGCGCAGGGTGTGAAGCGGCACGCGACCTTCGCGGTACCACTCGCAACGTGCGATCTCGATGCCGTTCAGGCGGCCCGACGACATGATCTTGATGCCCTGTGCGCCCAGGCGCATCGCGTTCTGCATGGCGCGTTTCATGGCGCGGCGGAACATGATGCGTTTTTCGAGCTGCTGCGTGATGCTGTCGGCGATCAGCTTGGCATCGATCTCGGGCTTGCGCACTTCTTCGATGTTGACCGCAACCGGCACGCCCAACTTGGCGGCCAGCTCTTTCTTCAGCTTCTCGATGTCTTCGCCTTTCTTGCCGATCACCACGCCCGGACGTGCCGAGTAAATGGTGATGCGGGCGTTCTTGGCGGGACGCTCGATGACGACGCGCGAGACGGCGGCGTTCTTCAGCTTGCCCTTGAGGTACTCACGCACCTTGATGTCTTCGGCCAGCATGCCGGCGAAGTCACGGTTGCTCGCGTACCAGCGGCTGGCCCAGTTGCGCGAAATGGCGAGGCGGAACCCGGTGGGGTTGATTTTTTGTCCCATATTCCTGTGACCTCTTCAGTTGCCAACCGTCACGTAGATGTGACACGTGGGTTTGCTGATGCGGTTGCCGCGGCCTTTGGCGCGGGCCGAGAAGCGCTTGAGCGTCGTGCCTTGTTCGACGTAGATGGTCGTGACCTTCAGTTCGTCGATATCGGCGCCGTCGTTGTGTTCAGCATTGGCGATGGCGGACTCAAGAGCTTTCTTGACGATGCCAGCGGCCTTCTTCTGCGTGAACGCCAGGATGTTGAGGGCCTGGTCGACCTTTTTGCCGCGAATCAGGTCGGCAACCAGTCGGCCTTTGTCGACCGAGAGGCGAACGCCTCGAACGATTGAACGGGTTTCCATGGTTGTTCCTTACTTCTTCGCTTTTTTGTCGGCCGGATGGCCCTTGAACGTCCGCGTCAGCGAGAACTCGCCGAGCTTGTGTCCAACCATCTGGTCGGTGATGTACACGGGCACGTGCTGCTTGCCGTTGTGCACGGCAATGGTCAGGCCGATGAAATCGGGCAGGATCATCGAGCGACGCGACCAGGTCTTGACGGGCTTTTTGTCCTTGGTGGACACGGCCTTCTCGACTTTGGCCATCAGGTGATGGTCAACGAAAGGGCCTTTTTTGAGTGAACGAGTCATGTTGTCAACCCTTTACTTCTTGCGACGCGAGACGATCATCGACTGCGTGCGGCGGTTGTTGCGGGTGCGGTAGCCCTTGGTCAGGTTGCCCCACGGATCCACCGGAGCGCGGCCTTCGCCGGTCTTGCCTTCACCACCACCGTGCGGGTGGTCGATCGGGTTCATCGCAGTACCGCGAACGGTCGGGCGGATGCCCATGTGACGCTTGACACCGGCCTTGCCCAACTGGCGCAGGCTGTGTTCCTGGTTGGACACCTCGCCGATGGTGGCGCGGCAATCCACGTGGACCTTGCGGACCTCGCCGGAGCGCATGCGGACCTGGGCGTAGATGCCTTCGCGAGCCAGCAGCACGGCCGAGGCGCCAGCGGAACGGGCGATTTGTGCGCCCTTGCCAACTTGCAACTCGATGCAGTGGATGGTCGAACCGACCGGGATGTTGCGGATCGGCAGGGTGTTGCCCACGCGGATTGGCGACTCCGAGCCGGACAGGAGCGTTGCGCCCACTTCAACGCCACGGGGGGCGATGATGTAGCGGCGCTCGCCGTCGGCGTAGCACACCAGCGCGATGTGCGCCGTGCGGTTCGGGTCGTACTCGATGCGCTCGACCTTGGCCGGAATGCCGTCCTTGTTGCGACGGAAGTCAACAACGCGGTAGTGGTGCTTGTGACCACCGCCCTTGTGGCGGGTGGTGATGTGACCGTTGTTGTTGCGGCCGGCTTTCTGGAACTGGGGTTCCAGCAGCGGCGCAAAACCTTCACCTTTGTGAAGGTGGTCACGCGTGACCTTCACCATGCCGCGACGGCCTGGTGAGGTGGGTTTCATCTTGATGACTGCCATGATTAAACGCCCTCCCCGCCGAAGTTCAGCTCTTGACCCGGCATGAGGGTCACATACGCCTTGCGAACGTGGTCGCGACGACCCACCGTTTTGCCGAAGCGTTTGGCCTTGCCTTTTTGGTTGAGCACGGACACACCCTTGACCTGGACCTTGAACATCAGTTCAACAGCGGCCTTGATCTCGGGCTTGGAAGCATCGCGCAACACCTTGAACATCACGGCGTTGGTCTGCTCGGCAACTTGGGTGGCCTTCTCGGACACGATGGGTGCCACGAGGACCTGCATCAAGCGGCCTTCGTCGTATTTTGTGACGCTCATGCGAACATCTCCTTGAGCTGGTCGATCGCCGCCTTGGTGACGATGACCTTCTTGTAATGCACCAGCGACAGCGGATCGGCGTAACGCGGCTCGACCACCAGCACGTTGGGCAGGTTGCGCGAGGCGAGGTACAGGTTCTCGTCGACTTCTTCGGCGATCACCAGAACCGATTGCAGGTTCATGGCCTTGAACTTGTCGGCCAGCTGCTTGGTCTTGGGCGAGTCCACTTTCATGGAGTCGACCACGGCCAGACGGCCTTCGCGCACCAGCTGCGAGAAGATGGACGCCATGCCGGCGCGGTACATCTTCTTGTTGATCTTCTGGGTGAAGTTCTCGTCGGGGCTGTTCGGGAAAATCCGACCACCGCCACGCCACAGGGGCGAAGACGTCATACCGGCGCGGGCGCGGCCCGTGCCTTTTTGCTTGAACGGCTTCTTGGTCGAGTGCTTGACCATCTGACGGTCTTTTTGTGCACGCGTGCCTTGACGGGCGTTTGCCTGGTAGGCCACCACGAGTTGGTGGATCAGGGCTTCGTTGTAATCGCGACCAAACACGGTCTCAGGCACGTCCACGTTGGACGACGACTGACCCTGGTCGTTCAGGAGTTCAACTTGCATCAGTTTGCTCCCTTGGATTTGGCCTTGATGGCAGGACGCACGGTCAGGAAACCGCCGTTCGAGCCGGGCACAGCGCCACGGATCATGAGCAGCTGACGGGCTTCGTCCACGCGCACGATGTCGAGGTTCTGAATGGTTTTGGTGTCATCGCCCATGTGTCCGGTCATCTTTTTGCCCGGAAACACGCGACCCGGATCCTGGGCCATGGAGATGGAACCTGGCACGTTGTGCGAACGGCTGTTGCCGTGCGACGCGCGCTGGGATTTGAAGTTGTGGCGCTTGATGGTGCCGGCGAAGCCTTTACCGATCGAGGTGCCTTGCACGTCCACCTTCTGGCCCACCGCGAAGATCGCGTTGGGGGCGACCACGGCACCGGGTTGGTACTGGGCAGCAACGTCAGAAGCGACGCGGAATTCCTGGATGATTTCGCCTGCTTCGACACCGGCCTTGGCCAGATGGCCAGCTTCGGGCTTGGTCACGCGGGAAGCACGACGGGCACCAAAGGTGACCTGCAGCGCATCGTAGCCATCATGGGCCAGGGTTTTGACCTGTGTCACACGGTTGTTCGACACATCGACCACCGTGACAGGAACTGCGTCCCCGTCATCGGTGAACAGACGCATCATGCCCACCTTGCGACCCAACAACCCGAGGGAGTTGCTAAGACTCATTGTTTTCTCCGTTCCCGACTTCAATTGGCCGGGGCTGATGGTGCATCGACTCTCCCCGAAGGGCGTCGACACGTTTTAAAAATACGACCTGCATCATTGACAGACCGCATCGGCAAAGCCGAACTCTCCGGACCGAAATCCGGAAAAGCCTGCCAGTATAACCAGCAGGCCTTGTTTGTGCAAGCCAGCCAGCGCACGAAGCGCCGACCGGCTTGGAGCCGCAATTACTGCAGCTTGATTTCGACGTCCACGCCAGCGGGCAGGTCGAGCTTCATCAGGGCGTCAACTGTCTTGTCGGTCGGGTCCACGATGTCCATCAGACGCTGGTGCGTGCGGATTTCGAGCTGGTCGCGGCTGGTCTTGTTGACGTGGGGCGAACGCAGGATGTCGAAGCGGCGCATGCGGGTCGGCAGGGGCACGGGGCCCTTGACGATCGCACCGGTGCGCTTGGCCGTGTCCACGATCTCGGCGGCCGAGCTGTCGATCAGTTTGTAGTCAAACGCCTTCAGGCGGATGCGGATTTTCTGCTTGGTAGACATGTCCGCTCCTTACGCGATGATTTTGGCAACGACGCCGGCGCCAACGGTACGACCGCCTTCGCGGATGGCGAAGCGCAGGCCTTCTTCCATGGCGATGGGGTTGATCAGCTTGACCGTGATCGACACGTTGTCACCGGGCATGACCATTTCCTTGCCTTCGGGCAGCTCGATCGAGCCGGTCACGTCGGTCGTGCGGAAGTAGAACTGCGGGCGGTAGTTGTTGAAGAACGGCGTGTGACGGCCACCTTCGTCTTTGGACAGCACGTAGATCTCGCCGGTGAAGTGCGTGTGCGGCTTGATCGAGCCGGGCTTGCACAGCACCTGGCCGCGCTGCACGTCTTCGCGCTTGGTGCCGCGCAGCAGGATACCGACGTTGTCGCCAGCCTGGCCCTGGTCCAGCAGCTTGCGGAACATTTCCACGCCGGTGCAGGTGGTCTTCTGGGTGTCGGAGATACCGACGATCTCGATCTCTTCGCCGACCTTGACGATACCGCGCTCGATACGGCCGGTCACCACGGTGCCGCGGCCCGAGATGGAGAACACGTCTTCCACGGGCATCAGGAACGCGCCGTCAACGGCACGGTCGGGCGTGGGGATGTAGGTGTCCAGCGCATCGGCCAGCTTCATGATGGCTTCTTCGCCCAGCGGGCCCTTGTCGCCTTCCAGGGCGAGCTTGGCCGAGCCGTGGATGATGGGGGTGGCGTCGCCGGGGAAGTCGTACTTGTCCAGCAGCTCGCGCACTTCCATCTCGACCAGCTCGAGCAACTCGGCGTCGTCGACCATGTCGCACTTGTTCAGGAACACGATGATGTAAGGCACGCCCACCTGGCGGGCCAGCAGGATGTGCTCGCGGGTCTGGGGCATGGGGCCGTCAGCGGCCGAGCACACCAGCACGGCGCCGTCCATCTGGGCGGCTCCGGTGATCATGTTCTTCACATAGTCGGCGTGGCCGGGGCAGTCCACGTGGGCGTAGTGGCGGTTGGCCGTTTCGTATTCCACGTGCGCGGTGTTGATCGTGATGCCGCGGGCCTTCTCTTCGGGCGCTGCGTCGATCTGGTCGTAGGCCTTGGCGGCACCGCCAAACTTGGCCGCCAGCACGGTCGTGATCGCCGCCGTCAGCGTGGTCTTGCCGTGGTCAACGTGACCAATGGTGCCAACGTTGACGTGCGGCTTGGTCCGCTCAAATTTCTCTTTTGCCATTTTTCAATTCCTAAAGAACAAAACCCGTGTCACGGTTTAAGGTCTGCATCACACTGCTGGTTCGCCCCGCACGGGGACAGGGCGGCGCGTGATCGCAGACCGGCTAAAACTGTCTTGACCGAGGGCAGACCACTTGCGTGACCCACCCTCACGTCCTTACTTGGCGCGTGCTGCAACGATGGCTTCGGCCACGTTGCGCGGTGCTTCGGCGTAGTGCTTGAATTCCATCGAGTACGTGGCGCGGCCTTGCGACATCGAACGCAGGGTCGTGGAGTAGCCGAACATCTCGGACAGGGGCACTTCTGCCTTGATGGCTTTGCCGCCACCGACCATGTCTTCCATGCCCTGCACCATGCCGCGACGGCTGGACAGATCGCCCATCACGTTGCCGGCGTAGTCTTCAGGCGTCTCCACTTCCACGGCCATCATGGGCTCGAGGATCACCGGGCTGGCCTTGCGGCAGCCTTCCTTGAAACCAAAGATGGCAGCCATCTTGAAGGCCATTTCGGAAGAGTCCACATCGTGGTATGAACCGAAGTGCAGGGTGACCTTGACGTCCACCACCGGGTAACCGGCGAGCACGCCTGTGGTCAGCGCTTCGATCACGCCCTTTTCCACCGCGGGGATGTACTCGCGTGGCACCACGCCGCCCTTGATGGCGTCGACGAACTCGAAACCTTTGCCGGCTTCGTTGGGTTCGATCTTGAACACGACGTGACCGTACTGGCCCTTGCCGCCCGACTGGCGAACAAACTTGCCTTCGGAGTCTTCCACCGTTTTGCGGATGGTTTCGCGGTAGGCCACCTGAGGCTTGCCCACGTTGGCTTCCACGCCGAATTCGCGCTTCATGCGGTCCACCAGAATTTCCAGGTGGAGCTCGCCCATGCCGGCGATGATGGTCTGACCCGATTCTTCGTCGGTCTTGACGCGGAACGAAGGATCTTCAGCGGCCAGGCGCTGCAGGGCAATGCCCATTTTCTCCTGGTCTGCTTTGGTCTTGGGTTCCACGGCCTGCGCGATCACGGGCTCGGGGAACACCATGCGCTCGAGCATGATGATCGCGTCGGGATCGCACAGGGTTTCGCCCGTGGTCACGTCTTTCAGACCCACGCAGGCAGCGATGTCGCCGGCGCGAATTTCTTCGACTTCCTGGCGGTTGTTGGCGTGCATCTGAACAATACGGCCGATGCGCTCTTTCTTGCCCTTGATGGGGTTGTAGACGCTGTCGCCCTTTTTCATGACGCCGGAATACACACGCACGAACGTGAGCTGGCCCACGTACGGGTCGGTCATGAGCTTGAATGCCAGAGCAGAGAACTTCTCGTTGTCATCGGCCTTGCGGGTCGTGACTTCTTCGTCATCGTCCGTGCCCTTGACGTCGGCGATGTCCACTGGCGACGGCATGAGTTCGATCACGGCGTCCAGCATGCGCTGCACACCCTTGTTCTTGAACGCGGTACCGCACAGCATCGGCTGGATCTCGACCGCCAGCGTGCGCACGCGCAGGCCGTGGGTGATCTCTTCCTCGGTAAGGTCGCCCTCTTCGAGGTATTTGTTCATCAGCTCTTCGGACGCTTCAGCAGCGGCCTCGACCATCTTCTCGCGCCAGATCTTGGCGGTCTCGAGCAGCTCGGCCGGGATCTCCTGGAACTCGAACTTCATGCCTTGCGAAGCCTCGTCCCAGATGATGGCTTTCATTTTGCGCAGGTCCACCACGCCGGTGAAGTTTTCCTCGGCGCCGATCGGAATTACGATCGGCACGGGGTTGGCTTTCAGGCGCAGCTTCATCTGCTCAACGACCTTGAAGAAGTTGGCACCGGTGCGGTCCATCTTGTTCACGAAGGCCAGACGTGGCACTTTGTACTTGTTGGCCTGGCGCCAGACGGTTTCCGACTGGGGCTGCACGCCACCCACGGCGCAATACACCATGCAGGCGCCGTCCAGCACGCGCATGGAACGCTCCACCTCAATGGTGAAGTCCACGTGGCCGGGGGTGTCGATGATGTTGATGCGGTGCTCGGGGAAGGACATGTCCATGCCCTTCCAGAAACAGGTCGTGGCAGCCGAGGTGATCGTGATGCCGCGCTCCTGCTCCTGCTCCATCCAGTCCATGGTGGCCGCGCCATCGTGAACTTCACCGATCTTGTGGTTCACACCGGTGTAGAACAGGATGCGTTCGGTGGTGGTGGTCTTGCCGGCATCGATGTGCGCGGAAATACCAATGTTGCGATAGCGCTCAAGGGGCGTGATGCGGGACATGGAAATACTCCGAAAAGGGATCGAGCCCGCCACCCTTGAAACAAGGGACGCGGGCTCTCGGTACTGGATGCTCTAAAGGGCGGAGGCCCGGATCAGAAGCGGAAGTGGCTGAAGGCCTTGTTGGCCTCGGCCATGCGGTGGACTTCATCGCGCTTTTTCATGGCGCCGCCACGGCCTTCGGTGGCTTCAATCAGTTCGTTTGCCAGGCGCAACGCCATGGACTTTTCGCTGCGCTTGCGCGCGGCTTCCTTGATCCAGCGCATGGACAGCGCCAGACGACGGACAGGGCGCACTTCAACGGGCACCTGGTAGTTGGCACCACCCACGCGGCGGGACTTCACTTCCACCATGGGCTTGACGTTGTTGATGGCCACCGAGAAGATTTCGACCGGGTCTTTGCCGCTCTTCTTCTCGATCTGCTCCAGCGCGCCATAAATGATGCGCTCGGCGACAGCTTTCTTGCCGCCTTCCATGATCACGTTCATGAACTTGGAGAGCTCGACATTGCCGAACTTGGGATCCGGCAGGATTTCACGTTTAGGGACTTCGCGACGACGTGGCATTTTTTCACCTCATATTGCTTCAGTTGGCACCTTGGCAGGTACCGCGGAGGTCATTGGAACCCCCACTTACTCGACCCACACGGACAATTCCGCGCTTCGGGTCACTACGCTGATTCACCGCGCCACGCGGTAAACAGCACCTTGAATTCGAACCAGGCTCAGCGCCAGGATTACTTGACTTTGGGCTTCTTCGCGCCGTACTTGGAGCGCGACTGCTTGCGGTCTTTCACGCCTTGCAAATCGAGCGATCCACGCACGATGTGATAACGCACACCAGGCAAGTCCTTGACACGACCACCGCGAACCAGCACGACGCTGTGTTCCTGGAGGTTGTGGCCTTCGCCGCCGATGTAGGAAATCACCTCAAAACCGTTGGTCAGGCGCACTTTGGCGACTTTACGCAGAGCGGAGTTGGGCTTCTTGGGGGTCGTGGTGTACACACGGGTGCACACACCGCGACGCTGCGGAGAGTTTTCCATGGCCGGGCTCTTGGATTTGGTCTTTTCGACCTCCCGGCCGTGGCGCACGAGTTGATTGATGGTTGGCATTGAAAACGTCCCTAAACGTTTGAAAAAAGCGAAAACGGAAAGCTCTTCGGAAAATTCCGAAAAGCCCGCTAATGTAGCACGGGGGTGGCTCCCTGGCAATGCAGGGGCCGGTGCCTTACTGAATCCAGAGACGGATGGCGTCCCAGGCGCGGCCGAAGACGCCGCTTTCTTCCACGGTTTCCATGACGACGAGTGGGATCTCGGCCACGGTAGCGCCGCTGGCCATGGTCACGCGCAGCGTGCCGAGCGCTTCACCGCGGTTGAGCGGAGCGACCAGCGGATCGGGGCGCAGCACCTCGGTTTTCAGGCGAGCGCCTTCACCCGCAGGCACCGACACCACCACACCCTCGGCGCGGCCCAGCTTGACCTGCTCGGCCTTGCCCTTCCAGATGCGGGGTGTGGCCACCGGCTGACCGGCGGGGAACAGGCGTACGGCGTCAAACGCGGTGTAGCCCCAGTTCAACAGCTTCTGGGTCTCGGCGGCCCGGGCGTTTTCGCTGGTGGCACCCAGCAAGACGCTGATCAGGCGCCGCTGGCCCTGTGCTCCTTCTCCCAAACCGGCCACCTGACGGCGCGCCGTGGCCACCAGGCAGTAGCCGGCAGCGTTCGTGTGCCCGGTCTTCAGGCCGTCCACGCTGGGGTCGCGAAACAGCAGCAGGTTGCGGTTGGTGTCGTTGGTTGCCGGCGTGCCGGGGTAGCGGTAGCGCTGGATCGAGTAGTACGGCACGTACTGCGGGAAGTCCGTCATCAGGCGATTGGCCAGGATGGACAGGTCGCGTGCGGTGGTGGTGTGCCCGGCTTCGGTCAGACCTTCTGTGTTGCGGTAGCCGGTCGATTTCATGCCCAGCGACTTGGCCTGCACGTTCATGAGTTCCACGAAACGCTCCACAGAACCCGCCACGCCCTCGGCGAGCGCCACGGTGGCGTCGTTGCCCGACTGCACGATCATGCCCTTGATCAGGTCTTCCACCGGCACCTGCATCTTGGGGTCGATGAACATGCGCGAACCGGGCATTTTCCAGGCTCGCTCACTCACGCCAAACGTCTGCGTGAGGCTGATCTTGCCGGCCTTGAGGGCGTCAAAAACGATGTAGGCCGTCATCAGCTTGGTCAAGGATGCGGGCTCCACCGACTGGTCCGGGTTCATCGAGGCCAGCACCTGACCGGACGTGACGTCCATCAACAGGTAGGCCTTGGCCGCCACATCGGGGGGCTGGGGCATCTGGGCCGATGCGGGCAACACCGAGCCGGCGAGCAGAAAGGCGGAAACAAGAAAAGAAGAAAAACGACGCAACAAAATCCGGTCCTTGGAAGGGAATCAAAAGAAACCTGCGTGGCCCTTCAGGCTCGCAGGTGGCGCAGCACCAGCTCACGCAACATCGGAAGCTGGCCATGAAAGAAATGACCACCGCCCGGCACCACCGTCACGGGCAGCACCTGGGGTCGGGCCCAGTCCATCACGCTGGGCAGGGGAACAGTATCGTCCTGCTCACCATGAACGACCAGGGTTCTGGTGTGGAGTTCCGCGGGCACGGCAGCGACTTCAAAACGACTGGCCGCCGTGCCGATCAACACGAGACGCTGGATGTCGCGCGATGTGTGCAGGCGAGCGGCTGCGTGGCTGGTGACGAAAGCACCGAAAGAAAAGCCGGCGAGGCACAGCGGGCCTTCGCTGGCCTGGGCTGCAACCACGGCCAGCAAGTCGTCGAGTTCGCCGCGCCCTTCGTCGTACACCCCCTCGCTGGCGCCCACACCCCTGAAATTGAAACGGACGGCGGTCCAGCCGGACAAGACGCAGGCCCGCGCCAGCGTCTGCACCACCTTGTTGGTGAGTGTGCCGCCGTGCAGGGGATGGGGATGTGCAATGACCGCCGAGCCCCGGGGCGCAGTTTCGGGGCGGTCGATGGCCAACTCGATCAGGCCCGCAGGGCCCGCCATGGTCAGCATTTCGGTCTGGGCATTCATGTCGGATCACCTCGGCTCATGCCGGCTCAATGGGTCAGCGCCCCACATCGGAGGGCGTTACCAGACGCTGCACCACGACACCATCGCGCAGGTGGGATTGGACGATCTCGTCGATGTCCTGTTCGTCCACATAGGTGTACCAAACCGCCTCCGGGTAGACCACGGCGATCGGCCCGCCCGCGCAGCGGTCGAGGCATCCCGCCTTGTTCACTCGCACCTTGCCTGCGCCGAGCAGCCCCTGTGCCTTGGCTTGCGACTTGCACCGATCGAACGCGGCTTGCGCCTTGTGCTGTGCACAAGAGGCTTCTCCGTTGTCCCGCTGGTTGAGGCAAAAGAAGATGTGACGTTCGTAATAAGACTTGTTGTCGGCCATACAAAGGATTTTAGGTGGTGCCTGTGGGCGCAGTGCTTGGGCGGGACACCGACAGCAGGCCAAAGACGAGCGCGGCAAAGGGCCACAACCAGCCCAACCATTGGGACAGACCGTGGAAACGGATGAAACGGCCTTGCTCCCAGACCTCCAGTGATTGGGCGAAATAGGGGCTGAGCGGCGCGTCATTGAGCAGGCTCAGCGACACCGCCAAGCACAGCAGCATGACCACATTGCACAGCCGGCGCGGCATGACCACACAAAGCACTCCCAAGACCAGGGCCAGGACCAGTCCGAGTTGCGCCTGGGGCGTGAGCCAGGCCCAGGCGTGGTCAGGACCGTAGGTCAGTGCGGCCGACAAGCCCGCCACCGCCACGGCGCCGCCGACGAGCAAGCCACAAAACACCAGCCGACGTACCCGCGAGCGCATCTCGGCATAGCCCATGAGCAAGGGAGCCAGCACACACAGGCCGATGCAGAAGGCCTCGGTCAGCAGGCTCAAGGGTGCCGGCTCCGTCTCGCGAACAGGCACCCAGGCCAGAAACGGCGTGTCCGTCAACAGCGTGGTCAGACCGGATTCCACACGGTCCCAGACCTGCCCCAAGCCAAACGGGACGGGTTGGGGATACAGCAATGCAAACGGCCACAGCGCCAACAGCACCAGCCCGCCATGGGCCGAGGGTTCGAACCAGTTCGCCCGGATCTGGCTCCAGCGGCGCAAGGCGCCCAGCCGCTCGATCAGCAACGCCAACATGACCCCGAGCGCAGCGCCGACAGCGTTCAGTGCCAAGTCCACATTGGACGGCACACGCATGGGGAGGTAGCTCTGCAAGGTCTCCACCAGCAGCGACAGCAACACCGGAAGGCCCCAAGCCACGAGCCAGGTCCCGCGTCCCTGATCCGACCGCCGCAGGGCAAGCGCCAGCAAAAAACCCAGCGGCGCGTAGCCCACCAGGTTGGCGGCGATGTCAAAGCCGGTCCAGTACTGGGGCAGCGGCGCCTGCAGGAAGGCCAGCGGGACCACGCCCTGATCGCGCCAGCCAGTGAACGGGTACAGGCTGGCATACACCACCATGCCGGCGAACACGAACGCCAGCGGCCAGGCGGAGGAGCGTGCTTTCAAAGCATCAAAATGGTTTGACGACCACCAGGATCACCGCGATCACCAGCAGGATCACGGGCGCCTCGTTGAACCAGCGGTACCAGACATGGTTGCGGCGGTTGGCGCCCTGAGAGAACCGCTTGAGCATCACGCCGCAGGTGTGGTGGTATGCCAATGCCAGCAAGACGATCACGAGCTTGGCGTGCATCCAGCCGTTGCCCGCACCCAGGCCGATGCCGTAGCCCAGCCAGAGCCACAAGCCGAGCGCAAGCGCCGGCACGGCCAGCAGGCTGGTGAAGCGCATCAGCTTGCGCGCCATGAGAAGCAAGCGCTCACGTTCGGCCACGCTCTCCGGCGGCACCATGGCCAGGTTCACGAAGATCCTCGGCAGATAGAAAAGGCCCGCGAACCAGCTGGCCACGAAGACGATGTGAAAGGATTTGACCCAAAGCATGGGGGCAGTGTAGCCCCGCGTTTCCCGGGCGCAGGGTCGTTCTGCCAGCGCGAGCGGCCCGCGGCAGGACAAAAAAAACCCGGCCAGTTGGGCCGGGTTGGGAAGCCTTTTTGCTGTCACACACTAAGGCGCCCGCTCAGGGAGGAAAAGCGGGGAGCCACCTTTCGGCAGCCCGCCGTAATCGTACACCAATCAACTCGGATATCCAACTTTGACCTGTCAGATCTGACAGTGGTCCCGCAAGAAAGTCACAAAGAATGATGTTGGAAAACCGCCTACATCATCTTGGCGAGTTCGAACATGACCGCCGTGCCCAGCGCTTCGCGAATGTTGCCGCGACCCACCTTGGCCATGGAGAGCTCGCCAAACCCGGACATGTCGAACGAACTGTCGTCGGGCGAGATCTCCAGAAACGGGAACTCGTACACCTCGCGCAGCAGTTCGCGACGGAACGACTCGAACGCATCGCCCCTGATCTCCGAGTCCACGATGATCAGGTTCGGCATGCGGCTTCGGACCGCTTCACGGGCTTGCTCAAAATTGACCACGCTGTCGGACAACACGCCGATCTCGCGCAGCGCGTCGCGCACGTCGGCACGGATCTGCAGCGCAGGAGACACCGTCAGCACATAGATGCCGGAGAGGGACTTGAACATCGACGAATGATCGTCGGAGAGTTCGACCGCCGAGATGCCGTCCACCGCCTGCACCGTGCGCGTGAACATGGCCGTGAAGCTCACCCCTTCGTCGCTGATTTCGCGATCGATCTCGATGCCGCCGGCGGTCTGGGCGATCTGGCGGATGAGCACCCAGCTCAGGCTGTCAAGCATGGCCGAGCTCGAAGGCGGCACACCGTCGTTGGACACGCGAACCTGCAGCCGGGCATGTTTGGGCCAGGCGTTCATGTCCATGCGCACGTCGATGCGGCTGCCAAAGGGCAGACCCCAGTCAAGCACCGCGTTGACAAACGCGTACGCCACCGTCGGGTCGATCAGCACCTCCACCGCCTTGAGCTTGCGGCGCAACTCGATGCCGAGCACGCCGAGTTCGCTCTTGCGCTCTTGCAGGATCCCCTCGACCAGCTGCGCCATGTCGACTTTCTCGTGCGACTGGCGGATACGGCCACCATAGAAGCGGTTGATCTGTTGGGTGCTGATCCCGGCCATCTTCAGACGCTCGTTGGGGATGCTCAGCGCGCGGTGCTCCAGCGCCGTGATGCGTTCCTTGGCCAGCAGCAGGTCGATTCCGTTCTGCAGCGAACTCACGCCCACGGTGATCTGGTCGGCCAGGTTGGCCACCAGATCCGGCCAATGCTGGTCGAGCGACCAAGGTTGTTCGGCGGTGCTGCCCGGCTTCGCGGCTGCAGAAGCGCTGGCATGGTTCTTTTTGACGGACTGCATGGATCGGTGAACAGGTTCGGTGAGGCGGGAATGCGTGTTGTGCTGCTAGCGGCTTGAGGATGCGCCGAGCAGTCAAAAGCGTTCAAATGGCGGCGCACAAGGACTGTGGCTTGAAATTATCACCACCGGCACAGGAGGAACCGTGGGGAGGTATCAATCATTTCTTCTTACCGTGGAGTTCAACACAATGCCGCCACCTTTCGGATGGCCGAGGCCGTTCGCCGATCCCTCGACAGCGACGGCAGCGACACACGCAATGCCTGGCCGTTTGCCACAATAGGCCGATGCACAACCCCGCCCCCTACCCCTTCAGCCGCCCCCGTCGCCTGCGCCGGGACCCGTTCACCCGCGATCTGGTGCGCGAACATCGGTTGACGCCGGCCGATCTGATCTACCCGGTGTTCGTGCTCGACGGCGCGGGTCGGCGCGAGGCCGTGGGTTCCATGCCGGGGGTGGAGCGGCTGAGCCTGGACCTGCTGTTGCCCGTGGCCGAAGACTGCGTGGCGCTGGGCATCCCGGTGATGGCGCTGTTCCCGGTGATCGACCAGTCGCTGAAGACGCCCGACGGCCAGGAAGCGCTGAACCCCGACGGTCTGGTGCCGCGCGTGGTGCGTGAGCTGAAGAAACGCTTTCCGCAACTCGGCGTGATGACCGACGTGGCGCTCGACCCCTACACCAGCCATGGCCAGGACGGCCTGCTGGACGACAACAACTACATCCTGAACGACCCCACCGTGGAGATCCTGGTGAAGCAGGCGGTGACGCAGGCGCAGGCGGGTGTGGACATGGTGGCCCCCAGCGACATGATGGACGGGCGCATCGGCGCCATTCGCGCAGCGCTCGAAGCCAACGGCCTGGTGCACACGAAGATCATGGCTTACAGCGCCAAGTACGCCAGTGCCTTCTACGGCCCGTTCCGTGACGCGGTGGGCTCGGCCGCCAACCTGGGCAAAGCCGACAAGAAGGTCTACCAGATGGATCCGGGCAACTCCAACGAGGCCTTGCGGGAGGTGGCGCTGGATCTGGCCGAGGGCGCCGACATGGTGATGGTCAAGCCCGGCATGCCTTACCTGGACATCGTGCGCCGGGTGAAAGACGAGTTCGCCGTGCCCACCTTTGCCTACCAGGTCAGCGGTGAATACGCCATGCTCAAGGCCGCTGCCATCAACGGCTGGCTGGACCACGACGCGGTGATGATGGAGAGCCTGCTGGCCTTCAAGCGCGCCGGCGCCGACGGCGTGCTCACCTACTTCGCGCGCGACGCAGCCCGCTTGCTGCGCGGCTGAGGCACACCCCATGCGCGTCTTCCACATCCAGCCCGGCTCGGTGAGCGAATCGGCAAGCTTGCCGATGGTGTTGCCCGACAAGGGCTACGTGTGGATCGCCTGCGGGCGGCGCGAATTCGAGCTGGAACAAGGCGCGGTGCAGTCCACGCTGCAGGTGTTGTGCGGCATGACGCTGGTGGACCTGCACCTCTCGGACCTGCTCAACAACCAGTTGCCATCGCACTACGACTACACCTCGCAGTACGACATTCTGGTGTTTCGCCGACTGGCCGCTGGCCACAGCGAAACCGATCTGTCCCGCCCCGGCGCCGTGCTCACACAGGCCCCCAAACGCAGCGGCCCGCCGGTTTTGCGGCGCATCGACACCAACCCGGTGGGATTCGCGGTGTTCGACCGCGTGCTGCTGACCGTGCACCCGGCCGGCTGCCTGGTGCTCGACCAATACGCGTCGCGTCTGCTGGCGGCCTCCACCGCCGCTTCCCGCGCGGCCGGCGTGCACCTGCCACCCAGCCCGGCCGACCTGATGTTGCGCATCGTCAACCAGATGGTGGACGGCTACCTGGAGTTGCGACGCGAACTCACGCGCCAGCTCGACCACTGGCAGGCCGAGCTGCTGCACCCCAAGGCGCGCTTCAGCAACTGGGGTTCGTTGCTGGACGCGCGCATCTCGCTGCACCAGCTCGACGAGATCTGTGAAGACCAGCGTTCGGCCGTTCAGGACTGGATCGAGGCGCTGGCCACCTGGGAGCCCACCGAACACAACGGCGGCCTGCGCGGCCTGGAGCTGCTCAAGGTGCGCTCGCGCGACGTGCTCGAACACATCGAGCGCGTGGTGCACCATGTGCGCCGGCTGGAGCAAAACGCGGAGACCGCGGTGCAGATGCACTTCTCGGCCCAGAGCAACCGCACCAACGACATCATGCGCACGCTCACGGCACTCACCGCCATCTTCCTGCCGCTGAACCTGATCGCCGGCATTTTCGGCATGAACTTCCAGTTCATTCCGCTGCTGCACCAGCAGACCGGTTTCTGGTGGGCCATCGGCTCCATGGTTCTGACCGCCGCGGTGCTGGGCGTGCTGTTCTGGCGCAAGCGTTACCTGGTGCGCTCGTCGGGACGTTGATCGATCACACGAAGGGCTCGGTCAGCCCCTCGTTGGCCAATGCGCGGCGCACCGCAGGCCGTTCCAGCACGCGCCGCAGGTACGCACCGAGGTGCTCGCGCTCGCGCGCGGCGCCACTGGAGAAGTGGCGCGTCCAGCGGCACAGCGTGAACACGTAAGCATCGAGCAGCGAATGGGACTCGCCCAACAACCACGGGCCGCCATGGCGCGCCAGTTCGGCATCGAGCTGATCAAGCAGCACCCCGACACGGTGCTTGGCCGCGGCCTTGACGTCGGCCTCACCGGTGGCACCACCCCCGTTCACCCAGCGGTGCGGATAGAAATAGGCGAGCAACGTGGCCTGCAGGGTGTTGGTCAGCCACATCAACCATTTGTAGGCATGGGCACGCTCGGCCGTGCCCAGCGCCGGCATGAGCTTCGCCTGAGGATGCGTGTCGCTCAGGTGCAGGCAGATCGCGGCGGTCTCGTAGAGCACCAGATCACCATCCACCAGCACCGGGATCAAGCCGTTGGGGTTGAGCGCCCGGTAGGCCGGCGAGTCGAGCGCGCCGTGTTCGCGGTCCACCAGCACGCGCTCGTAAGGCACGCCCAGTTCTTCGAGCAGGATGTGCGGCACCATGGCCGCGGTGCTGGGAAAGAAATGGAGCTGGATCACCGCGAAGCGGGCTCGGCCACGCCAAACAGCTGTGCGCCGTTGTCCCATGCAATGCGCCGCGCCACATCGGCCGGCAGGCCGCCGAGCCAGGTGCGGTAACCCTGCATGAGCTCGCCGTAGTACTGCCAGCGCTGGTTGACCCAGGTGTCGGAGCCGATCATGAAACGGTCGGGGTACTTGAGCAGCAGCGCGCGCCACTCGGGACAGAGCTGGCCGTCGGCGCAGGCGAGACCCGGGCGGTAGGAGAGTTCGCCCATCAACTTCGGATACCTGGCGAAGAGTTCGTCCACGCGGGCCGCAGGCGTGCCACCGATTCCCGTGTGCGCCCAGATCAGGCGCATCTTCTGGCCCTTGGACGGCGTGTTCGCCATCAGCAGATCAATCGCCACATCGTCCACATGCGCCAGGATGGCGAGGTCTTTCGCCTCGGCCAGCGCCATCAGCTGTTTCGCCACCGGACCGTTGGCGTTCGCGCTGTCGTACAGGTGGAACTCACCCAGGCCACGGTACGGCCCGGCCGGCGTGCCACGCGCCAGCTCGGTGTTCACCATCTCCACGATGGTGGGGTCGCGGAACCAGTTGCTGTAATCGGCACGGTTGCGATACAGGCGCATGAAAGGCACCACGGTGACGCCGGCGGCGCGGGTCTGTTCGCGCGCGGAGGCCAACACCTTGGTCCCGTCGTTGGGCCGCGAGTTGGCGACGATGGCGCGCACGCCACTCTTCTGCATGCGCTCCAGCACGTCGGCCATCGGGTGCGGGCAACCCGGCGCCGGCGTGTCGTGGGTGCAGGCCTCGTCGTTGTAGTGCAGGTGGGCGTCGAACAGCGGTCCGCTGTAGTCGGCCGCAGTGGCGGCCGAGCAGACCGCCATCAGGACGCTGAGCAGACCGGCCCGCAGCATGGCGTCAGCCGACGTGCTTGGCAAAGAAAGCCAGCGTGCGTTCGCGCGCGAGCTTGGCGGCGGCTTCGTTGTACGAGCCTCGTTGGTCGCAGTTGAAGCCGTGGTTGGCGGCGTACACGTGCACCTCCACGTCCGGCTGTGCCTTCTTGAAGACCTCCACCGTGTCCATTGGAATCCAGTGGTCCTGGTCGCCAAAATGCACCATCACCGGCACGGTCGGTTCGCGCGCCGCTTCGGCCGCCGCCGTCATGCCGCCACCGTAATAGGGCACTGCGGCGGACAAACCCTGCAGCGTGCAGGCCGCGCGCCAGGTCAGCAGACCGCCCCAGCAGTAACCGACGATGCCGACCTTGCCGGCCTGTGCCGCGTGGTCGATGGCGGCCTGGATGTCGGCCATCACGCCGGGCGCGGGCAAGCCCTCCACGGCGGTCTTGAAGCCGAAACCGGTGCCCATGTCGGCCTCGGTGTAGCCCAGCTCCACACCAGGCTGCACCCGGTGGAAGGTGGCGGGTGCAACCACGAAGTAGCCCTCGGCCGCGTAACCGTCGGCCACCGAGCGGATGTGCGAGTTCACGCCGAAGATTTCCTGCAGCACCACCAGCCCGCCTTTGGCTTTGGGGTTGCCTGCAGGTCCTGCAACGTAGGCCGCAAATGGGGTGCCGTCGGCGGCCTTGAGTTCGATCATGTGTCCCATGGAATGGCTCCTGTTGTCGGTTGAAAGAATCAGGTGCGCAGCTTGCGCGCCACAAAATCGAGCCGGTCCTGGCCCCAGAACAGCTCGCCGCCAATCACGTAACTCGGAGCGCCGAACACGCTGGCGTCGATCGCCGCCTGTGTCTGCTCGTCGTAGCGCGCCTGCACATCAGGCTGCTGAGCCTGCGCCAGGCGCGCAGCGTCCAGGCCGCATTCTGCGAGCAACTCGGCCAGAACGTCCATGGAAGCAATATCACGCTCTTGCGCCCACACCGCTGCGGTGACCGCCCCGGTCAGCTTCATCGCGGCGTCGGAGCCGTCGTGCATGGCCACCGCGGTGATCAGGCGCGCGGCGGGATCGCCCGCCACCGGAAAGAAGCGTGGCTCGGGATTCAGAGGCACACCAAGCGCTTCGCTGAAGCGGCGCAACTCCAGCAGGCGGTAGGCCTGCCGCTGCGGCGCGCGCTTGGGCAGCGGCAGGCCGCCCGAGATTGGAAAGATCTTTCCGAGGTCCATGGGCAGCACGCGCACTGCCGAGCCGGTCTCGCGCACCAGGGCTGCAAAACGCTCCTGACCGAGGTAGGTCCAGGGGCTCTGCGGGGCAAAAAAGTAGTCGACTGTGTGACGCATGGCGGTCTCCTCGTGCTGTTGTAATGGCCGTGGTGGCGAGCCCGTGTTGTACGCGATGCCACCACTTTCTGCAGGAGGCGGGTTATGGACAAAGCGAGCGGGCGGGTGCTTCTGGTCACTGGCGGCGGGCGCGGCATCGGCGCTGCCACCGCGCGGCTGGCGGCATCACAAGGCTGGGCGGTGGCGGTGAACTACACCGCGAATTCGCTGGCCGCCGACGAGGTGGTGCGCGGCATCCGCGAGTTGGGTGGCACGGCCATCACGGTGCAGGCCGACGTGGCCGATGAAGCGCAGGTGATGGCCATGTTCCAGAAGATCGACGCCAAGCTCGGGCGCCTGAGTGGCCTGGTCAACAACGCCGGCGTGGTCGACGTGAGCGCACGGGTGGACGAGATGAGCCTGGCGCGTATCAAGCGCATGTTCGACATCAACGTGATCGGCTCGATGCTGTGCGCGCGCGAAGCGGTGCGCCGCATGAGCACGAAGCACGGCGGAGAAGGCGGCGCCATCGTCAACGTGTCCAGCGCCGCGTCGCGCCTGGGCTCGCCCGGTCAGTATGTGGACTACGCCGCGGCCAAGGGCGCCATCGACGCCTTCACCATCGGCCTGGCCAAGGAAGTGGCCGCCGAAGGCATCCGCGTGAACGCGGTGCGCCCCGGTTTGATCGAGACTGAGATCCATGCCTCGGGTGGCCTGCCCACCCGGGTGCGCGACCTGCAGCACCTGGTGCCCATGCAACGCGGCGGCACGGCCGACGAGGTGGCGCAGGCGATCGTGTGGCTGCTGTCGGACGCGGCGAGTTACACCACCATGAGTTTGTTGGACGTGTCCGGAGGACGCTAAAAATGACCCCTGACATCAAGTACTGGTGGGAAGACCTGGTCGTCGGCGAGACCCGCGCCCTCGGCACCATCACCCCGACCGAAGAAGAAACGATCGCCTTCGCGCGCCAGTTCGACCCGCAGCCGTTTCACCTCGACCACGACGCCGCCAAGGCCTCCGTGTTCGGCGCGCTGAGTGCCAGCGGCTGGCACACCTGCGCCATGGCCATGCGGCTGATGGTGACCAACTTCCTGAGTGAGAGCTCCAGCCTGGGTTCGCCTGGCCTGGAGAGCCTGAAGTGGCTCAAGCCGGTGTTTCCCGGCGACACCTTGCGCCTGCAACACACCATCCTGGAAAAACGCCCCATGAGCAAACGCCTGGACGTGGGCCTGGTGCGCACCAGCTGGGAGATGTTCAACCAGCACGGGGACAAGGTGCTGTTCATGGAAGGCTACGGCATGTTCCGCCGTCGTGAACCAGGCCGGGCCTCCGAACCCAGCGCCTGAACCTTTCGACCACCCCAAGGCAAGCGGCCGGGCCTGCTTGCCCCCACAATCCAGCCCATGGATTTCAAGCCGCTCATCACCCTGCTGGCCATCGTCAACCCGCTGGCGATCGTGCCTTTTTTCATCCACTACACGCAGGGGTTCAGCCGCAGGCAGCGCCAGCGAACGGTCTTGATTTCCTCGATCAGCGCGTTTTCCGTCATCGCCATCTGCGCGCTGATCGGTCTGCAGATCCTGGAGTTCTTCGGCATCTCGCTGGCGAGTTTTCAGGTGGGCGGCGGCATGCTGCTGCTGACCTCGGCGCTGTCCATGCTCAATGCTCAACCAGCCGAAGCCAAGACCAACGAGCTGGAGGTGAACGACGCGTCGGCCCGCGCCTCGATCGCCGTGGTGCCGCTGACCATCCCGCTGCTCACGGGCCCCGCCACCATGTCCACCGTGGTGATCTACGCCGACCAGGCCAAGACTTTTTTCCAGCACGCTGCGCTGGTGGGCTACGGCGTGGTGATCGCGCTGGCCACGGCCATCTGCTTCACGCTGGCCGAGCCGATCGCGCGCTTTCTGGGGCAGACCGGCATCAACGTGATGACGCGCCTGATGGGGCTGATCCTGGCGGCCCTGTCCGTGGAGGTCATGGCCACGGGCCTGGTCAAACTGTTTCCGGCGTTGTTGGGCTGAACTTTGGCAGTGCTCACACCGCCCGCTTGATCATGTCCGCAATCACGAGTTTTCGCACCCCGCGCAACAGGTGCGCCTCTGCGCCCTGAATGGTGCGCATGGCCTCAAGATGGGCTGACACCGCCTTGACCGCCTCGAACTCGCGCTCCATCACGGTCAGAAGTGCGTCTGCGGCCAATGGCATCTGGTGGACCATCTTCGCCACCTCACGGGCCGATGCGGCGGGCGCCAGTCCCAGCGCAACCCCGGTCTTGACCAGCTTGGCGCGCGTGACGTCGCCAAACACGGCCGCATCCACGATGGGGATGGCCAGCGGCTCGTTCGGCCAGATCGCTTGGTCGCCCGCGTACATGCGTGCGTGGTAAACGGCGGTGCACAGAAGGTCGTAGAACGGCGCGATCTGGACGCCCTCCTGGCTCACCAGGAACGAGATGTTCTTGAGGTGGCTGTCCGAGTTGCCCACCAAGGTGTTGAAGAGCAACCAGCGAAACAACGCCATCCGTGCTGCCGCCTTTGAGCGGCACAGGTTGATCAGGCGTATCAGCGTTTCGAGGCTGGCATTTCTGTATTTGAAGACCGAGGGTTGGTCCAGCAACTGGCAAGCATCTATGGCGTGCTTGCGCGCCCACGTCTTCGCCTCGGTGTCCCAGATACGGTCGAACCGCTCGATGATGTAGACCGGCTCGGGAAGGTACAGGCGATGCACCCCGGGTACGTTCAGGCCCAACTGGTGCGCCAGGCGCATGGTGAAGGTTTCGTTGACGACCGAATGCGGGTATTGCTCGGATCGGCTGTTGGGTTTGAGGATATGCGAGGAAGCACTGGCCCCCCAAGGCTCACGCAGCTCCCCGGTCCCGGGATTGAACAAAACCACCATCTTGTGCTGGGCACCAGCCAGCGACATGCGTTTGGGTGATCTGGAACCGAGAGAAACCCGCGGCAGGTTCTGGATCCTGGCGGAAAGTTCTTCGGTACTCAAGGCCTGATCACCCCGCTCCGGCTCCGGACCACCAGGAGGCAGCAACAGGAGGGAGCCGGCCGATTCAGCGCCCAGCCGCTCCAGCAACCCAAAGGCGTCACCGACCCCGATGTGTTGCTCCTTGCTGAGCAGCTCGCGCATCTGCTCTTCGGGCAGCAGGTTGTCGAAGTACCACTGGACCGTTCGTTGGGTTGAGCCGTCGCGCAGGCGCTGCGCCGACAAGGGCATCGCTGGCGACAGTGGGAATGTATCCAAGGCCTTGACCCAGCCTTCGTCGTAGACCCAGGACCAGATGCCGTCTTGCTCCAGCAGCGAGCCGATCACACGGCCGTTGGAGGACACAGAAAGGCTGCGCTCGATGCTCATGCGCCAGTCTTTCCACGACCTGGCGAGGATTTCAGGCCCTTCTCCCGCAACTCGTCGAGCCGGGCCAACGCCTCGCGCGGAATGTCGATGTTCAGCTGAATACCCAACTCATCAAGCACCTTCAGCACCAGGCCAAAGTGCACGGTCTCCTTGCCACGCTCGACGTCCCGCAGGAACACGTGGCCAACGCCCGCGCTGCCAGCGGTGTCGTCCTGGCGCAAACCTTGTTGCTTGCGGACGGCACGAATCGCCATGCCGAGGTCGGAGACGGCGCGAATGGGGATTTGCATGACAGCCTTAAATCGATGGGTTGCCATCGATTTTGACTTTACAAGCTCAGCGGGTCAAGAAATCGATGCGATGCAATCGATTCTATTTCGGGGCCAGATCCTGATTCCGAAAAACGAACCGAACTATTCGATTTTTGACTTATTCACTGCGGGTAGAGCCCCAGCGTCTGCGCCTGCAGCCGCGACAGCCCGAGCAACGCATCGGTGAACGGCGTGGGCACGCCGGTGAGTTGACCGAGTTCGCGCACCACGGTCACCAGCGCGTCGAGCTCCACCGGCTTCTTGGCCTGCACGTCCTGCAGCATCGAGGTCTTGAACGCACCGAGCTTGAGCGTGACCGCGTGGCGGTCTTCGGGTTGTTGGTCGATCGGGATGCCGATCTTCGCGCCGATCGCCTTGGCTTCCAGCATGACGCTGCTGATGAAGCCGCGCACGAGTTCGTCACCCAGGATGCGGTCGGTGGTGGCGCCCGTGAGCGCGCTCACCGGGTTCACCGTCATGTTGCCCCAGAGCTTGTACCAGACGTCTTTCTGGATCTGCGGCGACACGCTGGCGTTGAGCCCGGCGCGGCGCAACAGCTCGGCCAGCGCGGACACGCGCTCGCTGGCTTCGCCCGAGGGCTCGCCGATGATCAGGCCGTTGCCGAAGTGGTGGCGGATCACGCCCGGCGCATCCACCGAACAGCTGGCGTGCACCACACCACCGATCACGTTGCGCGCGGGAATGGCGCGGTCGATCACGCCCGTGGGGTCCACGGATTGCAGCCGGGTGCCGGCGCGCTCGCCGCCAAATCCGTTGAAGAACCACCAGGGCACACCGTTCATGGCGGTGAGCACCATGGTGTGGCGGCCGATCAGGGGGGCGATGCTGCGCGCCACATCGGCCAATGCCGGGGCCTTCACGGCCACGATCACCAGATCTTGCACCCCGAGCGCCACCGCGCTGCTGGAGGCCTCCACCGGCGCGCCGATGAGGCGCCCGTTCTCGTGCAGTTGCAAGCCTTCGCGCTGCAGTGCGGCGAGCGTGTCGCCCCGGGCCAGCGCGCTGACGATGCAGCCGGTGTGCGAGAGCAGCACACCCAGCCAGCCGCCGATGGCACCGGCGCCGACGATGGCAACACGCTGGAAATCCGGATGGCTCAAACGTTCACTCCAGGTAGCTGCTGTCCAGGCGGTTCACCTGCCTCACCAGCGCGTCGAACACGTCACGGCCTGCGCCGTGGTTGGGGCTGAACTGTAGCGCGTCGCGTGTGCATCTCGCAGCAATGGCTTCAGGCACCGGAATCGCGGCCGCGGCACCGCCCATGCTGAAGGTGGCCAGCTGGATTTCGCAGGCGCGCTGCAGCGTCCACAGGATGGCAAAGGTCTGTGGCACGGTGGCTCCCCAGGCCAGCAGGCCGTGGTTGCGCAGGATCACAGCGGGTTTGTCGCCCATGCTTTTGAGCAGGCGCGGCGCTTCGCCGGCGTGGATGGTGATGCCTTCGAAGTCGTGGTACGCCAGCATGCCGTGCAGCTGCGCGGTGTAGAAGTTGGTCTGCTGCAGGCCGTCTTTGAGGCAGGCCACGGCCACACCGGCGGTCGTGTGGGTGTGCATCACGCAGTGCGCGCCGGGCAGGCTGTCGTGGACGGCAGCGTGCACGGTGAACCCGGCCGGGTTGACGCGGTGGGTGGAGCCGCCGAGCACCTCGCCCTGGAGGTTGATCTTGACCAGGTTGCTCGCCGTGACCTCGCTGTAGTGCAAGCCAAACGGGTTGATGAGGAATTGCTTCTCACCACCCGCCACCGCGTCGGGCAACCGCAGCGTGATGTGGTTGTAGATCATCTCCGTCCACCCCAGCATGGCAAACACGCGGTAGCAGGCGGCGAGCTCCAGGCGCGCGGCCCATTCATCGGGGTGCATGCCGGGCGGGAGCACGGTGGTGGCGCGCAGCGTGGCGTTCATGACAAGTCTCCTTCAGTAGGTGTTGGGGCCGGTGGCGGCCGGGCCTTTGAACTGCGCCAGCAACTGCGAAGCGCCCGAGGCCAGCAGCAGGGTATCGGCGCCCACGGCCACGAACAGTGCGCCTGCGGCAAGCCACTGTTTCGCGCCCGCTTCGGTGGTGGCCAGGATGCCGGGCGC
Source organism: Hydrogenophaga sp. RAC07 (assembly GCF_001713375.1). Taxonomy (NCBI): domain Bacteria; kingdom Pseudomonadati; phylum Pseudomonadota; class Betaproteobacteria; order Burkholderiales; family Comamonadaceae; genus Hydrogenophaga; species Hydrogenophaga sp. RAC07. The sequence goes on along the minus strand of NZ_CP016449.1, from coordinate 4,549,768 downwards.
CTTGCCGGCAGCGCGGATGCGTTGCACGCCATCGGCAATGACGGCCTGCACATCCGGGTGCGCCGCATTGCCAGGGTGGCCCATGGAGGCGCTGAGGTCGGCCGGGCCGATGAAGACACCGTCCACCCCGGGCGTGGCGGCGATCGCGTCGAGGTTTTTCATGGCCTCCACCGTTTCGGCCTGCACCAGCACACAGACCTGGTCGTTGGCCTCGTGAACGTAACGCGCGTGCGCCTGCCAGCGCGAAGCCCGCGCCAGCGCGCTGCCCATGCCGCGGATGCCGGCAGGGGCGTAGCGTGTGGCCTTGACGACCAGCTCGGCTTGCGCGGCCGTGTCGATCATGGGCACCAGCAAGGTCTGCGCGCCGATGTCGAGGTACTGCTTGATGAGGGCCACGCCCACGTCGCCCGTGCCCACCGGCACGCGCACGATGGCGTGTGAGCGGGCGTCGCCAAACGCGTGCTGCGCGCTGGCCACCGCCTGCAACTGCGCCAGCGTGTTGCGCACGTCGTTGGGCGCGTGTTCGCCGTCGATCAGCAGCCAGTCATAGCCGATGCCGGCCAGCAGCTCGGTGCTGTAAGCGCTGGCCAATGCGGCCCACAGGCCGATCTGCGGTGTGCCGGCGGCGAGCGCCTGTTTGAAGGTGTTGATGGGGGTGTGCATGGGATTCACTCAGACGAACTTGAACTTCAGGCACCCGAGCGGGCCGTAGTCGGCCTCGAACAGGTCACCCGCCTTCGCGGCCACGGGCCGCGTGAACGAACCGGCCAGCACGATCTGGCCCGCGCGCAGCGACTCGCCCCAGGGCGCGAGCTTGTGCGCCAGCCAGGCAATACCGATGGCGGGATGGCCCTGCACACCGGCGGCGAGGCCCGTTTCTTCCACCACGTCGTTTTGCTTGAGCACGGCGCCGCACCACGCCAGGTCGGTGGTGAGCGGGTCGGCGTGGTAGCGCTCATCGCCCGCACCGAGCACGATGCCGGCGTTGGCCGCGTTGTCGCTGATGGTGTCGAACACCTTGCGCATGGCCTTGGTGTGCCGGTCGAACTGCTCGATGCGCGCGTCGATGATCTCGATGGCCGGCGTCACGTACTCGGTGGCGTTGAGCACATCGGCCACCGTCACGTCCGTGCCCTTGAGCGGTGCCTTGAGCACGAAGGCGAGTTCAACCTCCACGCGCGGTGCAATGAATCGGCTGGCGGGGATCTCCAGCACCTGGCCGGCCGGCGCGGTGAACAGCATGCTCTGCAGCAAGGTGCCGAAGTCGGGTTCGTCGATCTGGCTGGCCATCTGCATGGCGCGGCTGGTGAGGCCGATCTTGTGGCCGATGACCTTGTTGCCGCCGGCCACCTGCAACGCGACCCAGGCACGGCCGACGCGGTAACCGTCTTCGATGGTCATGCCGGGGTAGCGCTTGGAGAAGTGCTCCAGCGCCGTGCGGGTCTTCTCCGCGTGGTCGAGTTCGGCGGCGAGTTGCTGGATGAGGGTGTCGTCGAACATGGTGTCCTTGTTGAGCGGTCAGCCCCGGGCGAACAGCGGGTGAATGGAGCTGTTCTTGGCGTCGAACACCTCGTGGCCCTCGTCCACCTGCACCGTGATGCCGATGGGGCGTGCGGCGAGTTGCGCCGCAAAGTTCGTTTTGACGCAGGCCTGCAAGGCGTCACCCACGCGCTGGTGCGTGAGGGCGCTGCGGCCCTTGGCCATGCGCACGTTCATGTAGACAAACGCGTAGTCGCTGCCGAGGCCGGCGGCCTTGCCGGCCGCACCACCGTCGGCGATGGCGCTGTGAGCGGCCGGGTAGGCCAGCACGCGCGTGCCACCCGTGGGGAAGACCTGTTGGTCGGCCTCGTCACGCACGGCGAGCATGGCGTCGCACAGGGCCCGGCAGAGGCGGCCCATGTCGATGCCACCTTCCGGTTCGGGCTTGTCGAGGTTGGGGGTGTAGAGGATGACAAGGTGGGGCATGGTGGTCAGAGTCGGGAGACGGATTGGTAGCCCTGCGCAGCCGAAGCCTGTGCAGCGGGAATGGCGGCGCCGGTCTGTGGCATGACGGGGAACACGGCGTTGATCTGGCCGGTGCCGGACGCGCCGAAGTAGGGCGTGATGACCTCGGCCTGGCCTTCGTACTCGCTCCAGCCGAGCGCGCCCAGCATCATGGCAGTGTCGTGCATGAAGCCTTCGCCGTGGCCCTTGGCCGCGTACTCGGGCAGCATCTCGCAAAAGGCTTTCCACTCGCCCTGTTCCCACATCTGCACGACGCGGCGGTCGAGCGTTTCGAGAAAGGGGCTCCATATCTTGAAGGCGAAATCAGGCGCCAGACCGTTCTGTGCAAAACGGTGGCTGAGGCTGCCGCTGGCGAGGAACGCGACGGTGCCGTCGTAGTGGTCTTCCACGGCGCGGCGCATGGCCCAGCCCAGGCGCACGCTGTCGTTGAGGTAATGGGCCTGGCACAGCGCAGAAACCGAGATGGCTTTGAAGTGCTGGTCGGCGTTCATGTAGCGCATGGGCACCAGCGTGCCGTACTCGGGGCCGAGGGTGGTGGCGTGGTGGGCCAGGGTTTCCACACCGTGCTCGTTGCAAACCTGGGCGAGCAGTTGGCCCAGTGCGGGGTTGCCGGGGATCTCGAACGGCAGGTTGCTGATGAAGTGCGGCAGTTCGTTGCTGGTGTAGCGGCCTTCAAAGTGCGGTGCGCAGTTGAGGTGGTAGCTGGCGTTGACGAGCCAGTGGGTGTCGAAGACGACGATGGTGTCCACCCCGAGTTCTCGGCAGCGCCGGCTGATCTCCTTGTGGCCGTCGATGGCGTCCTGTCTTGTGCCTTTTCTGGGTCCGTCGAGTTCGCTGAGGTACATCGAGGGGACGTGGGTGACTTTGGCTACGAGGGCTAGTTTTCCCATGTTTTGTTCCTCCTTGCTGCTTGCTGCTTGCTCCGTGGTTTGAAACCCTGGGGCGCCCACCTCCGCGAATGTCCCCCGGGGCCTTCGGCCCCTCCTCCTTGACTTCGCTGCGGTGGACACCCCAGGGTTTCAAACCACTGCGGACCGCGAGTGCGAAAGGAAGAACGCACACACGCAGGAATGAAGGCATTTCAAACCCCCCAATGCGGAATGTGGTGCGACCCGAGCGACACCGCCACGTTCTTCGGCTCCAGAAACACCTCGTAACTCCAGGTGCCACCCTCACGCCCCGTGCCACTCGCCTTGGTGCCGCCAAACGGCTGGCGCAAATCCCGCACGTTCTGCGAATTCACGAAACACATGCCCGCTTCCACCGCCGCCGCCACCCGGTGCGCACGGCCCAGGTTCTCCGTCCACACGTAACTGGAAAGACCGTACTGGATGTCGTTCGCCAGCTCGATCGCATGCGCCTCGTCGCGAAACGGAATGAGGCAGGCGACGGGTCCAAAGATTTCCTCTTGTGCGATGCGCATGCGGTTGTCCACATCGGCGAACACCGTGGGCCACACGTAGTTGCCCCTTGCCACGCGCGACGGCAACTCGGCCGCGTACGAGGGCCGGTCCAGACCGCCACACAAGAGTGTGGCGCCCTCCTTCGGTCCCAGTTCGATGTAGCTGCGCACCTTCGCCAGATGGGCCCGGCTGATCATCGGGCCAACGATGGTCTTCTCATCCAGCGGGTCGCCCACGGTGATGCGCTTCGCGCGCTCGGCGAATTTCTGCGCAAAGTCGGCGTAGATGCTCTGCTGCACCAGGATGCGGCTGCCCGCCGTGCAGCGCTCGCCGTTGTTGCTGAAGATCATGAACACGGCAGCGTCCAGCGCGCGGTCCAGATCGGCGTCGTCAAAGATCACGAACGGACTCTTGCCACCCAGCTCCATGCTGAACTTCTTGAGGCCTGCGCTCTGCACGATGCGGTTGCCGGTGGCGGTGGAGCCGGTGAAGGAAATCGCGCGCACGTCCGGGTGGGCACACAGGGGCTCGCCCGCATCCTTGCCCATGCCGTGCACCACGTTCAACACGCCGGGCGGAATGCCGGCTTCCAGCGCCAGCTCACCCAGGCGCGCGGCGGTGAGCGGGCTGAGCTCGCTCATCTTCAGCACCGCCGTGTTGCCGAAGGCCAGGCAGGGCGCGACCTTCCAGGTGGCGGTCATGAAAGGCACGTTCCACGGGCTGATCAGCGCGCACACGCCCACCGGTTGGAACAGCGTGTAGTTCAGGTGCGTGGGCGTGGGGTAGGTGTGACCGTCCACGCGGGTGCACATCTCGGCGAAGTACGAGAAGTTGTCCGCCGCGCGCGGGATGAGTTGTTTGCCGGTCTGCGCAATCACCTGGCCGCAGTCGTTGGTCTCGGTCTGCGCGATCTCGGGCACGTGGGCCGCGATCAGTTCGCCGAGCTTTCGCATGAGTTTGGCGCGCTCGGTGGCGGGCAGGCCGGCCCACTTGGGGAACGCGTCTTTCGCGGCCTGCACCGCTGCATTGACTTCGTCAACGCCACCCGCGCTGACCTCGGCCAGCACGTCCTGCGTGGCGGGGTTGATCGTTTCGAAGGTAGTGGCGCTGGCCACGGATTGGCCGTTGATGAGGTGCTGGATCGTCATGCGGGTTCGGATGAAGTGATGGTGTTGACCAGGTCGCCGATGCCTTCGATGGACGTGACGATCACGTCGCCGGGCTGGCAGTCGACCACGCCGTCGGGTGTGCCGGTGAGGATCAGGTCGCCGGGTTGCAGGGTCATGAAGGTGCTGAAATACTCGATCAGCGTAGGCACGTCGAAGATCATGTCGCGGGTGTTGCCCTGCTGCGTGACTTGTCCATTGACAGTGGTCTGCAGGGCCAGGTTCATGGGGTCGGGCACGTCGGCCGCGTCCACCAGCCAGGGGCCGATGGGCGTGCAGGTGTCGCGGTTCTTCACGCGCAGGTTGGGCCGGTACCAGTTCTCCAGGTAGTCGCGGATCGCGTAGTCGTTGGCGACGGTGTAGCCCGCCACGAAGTCCAGCGCGTCGGACTTGTTCACGTGTTTGGCCGTGCGGCCGATCACCACCGCGAGTTCACATTCGTAGTGCATGTGTTGCACACCCGGCGGGCGAAGCGTGAAACCCCGGTGGCCGGTGAGGCTGGCCTCGCCTTTGACGAAGGCGAGCGGCTCTACGGGCGCCTTGAACGCGAGTTCCTTCGCGTGGTCGGCGTAGTTCAGGCCGAGCGCGAGGATGGTGCGCGGGCGGGTGGGCGGGTTGGGTGCGAGCGGGGGCAGCCACACGACCTCGTCGAAACCCACGCGCCGGCCTTTGAACGCGGGAGTGAGCAATTCCAGTTGGCCGTCGACCTCCACGGCCTCATGGACCGCGCCGGCCCAGGCGATGCGGGCGTGTTTCATGGCCTCTCCTTCATACCGTCTGCTCCGCGTGGAAGCTGTGCACCGCCGGTTTGAAACCGGTGGCGCTGATCTCCACCGTGTCGCCCGCGTGCACCAGCGGGCGCGTGCCGTCGGGCAAGCAGTCGCTGCCCAGCATCAACACATCACCGGCGCGCAGCGTCATGAATGCGTTGACATCGGCCACCAAGGTGGCGGCGTCGCGCACCAGCTCGGCCAATGCCGTGGTTTGCCGGTGCACGCCGTTGATGCGCAGCTCCAGCTGCAAGCTGGCCAGGCCCTCCAGCCCGCCCAGGCGCTGCAGCGGCACACTTTCGGGACCAACGCCGAAGAAACCGTCCACACAGCGGAACTTCACCGGCGGGCGGTAGTAGCTGTCGTGCACGATGGCCACGTCGTTGAACAGCGCGGCACCCGCCACGCCGGTGGCGCCCATCACCAGCCCGAGCGCGGCGGCCACCGCCACCGGTTGGCCCGGAGGCAAGGGGATGCTGTGACCCGCAGCGGTGAAGGTGTTGGCGGTCTTGATGTAGAGCACGGGTGCGCTCGGCGGCGCCTTGTACGGCGCCTCGTTCATGCGCGGCGCCCACAGCGCGTGCTCGCGCTGGAAGTTGAGCAGCGTGCCGTAAACCGTGCCTTCGGGCATCCAGTGGGTGTTCATTCGGTGTCCTCCTCCGCTGGCTCGACGTCGACCGGCAACTCCAGCGCGATCACGTCGTCGAGCAACACATACAGCTGCGCCAGCCGCGCCTTGCCCAGGCGCTCTTCCATCCAGGCGTAGTGCGCTTCGATGGTGCTGGACAGGCGCTTGACCAGCTTGAGCCCGGCGGGCGTGGCGCGCACCACGGTGCGGCGGGCATCCTGCGGGCAGCGGCCACGCGCGATCAAACCGTCGCGCTCCATGCGTGTGAGCACGCCGGTGAGGCTGGGCCCGAGCAGAAACGCCTCACGGGCCACCCGGCCGGTCTCCACACCACCGGGCAGGCGCGCGTGTTCGCCGAGCACGCGCAGCACGCGCCACTGCTGGTCGCTCAAACCGTGCTCACGCAGGCTGGGCCGGGTGTGCAGCATCACGGCCTCGCGCGCCTCGAGCAGCAGGCGCGGCAGGTTGCGGTGGATGAAGGGGGTGGTCTCGCTCATTTAGTTAACATGTTAAATGAATGCGGTGTTACACCTTTGAGGGTTTACCCGGCCGGGGTGCTCGCGGAGAATCCGCGCATGAACGCACTCACCTCGTTGCTCGGTACCGATGTCCCCCTGATCCAGGCGCCCATGGCGGGCGTGCAGGGCGCCGCGCTCGCGGTGGCCGTGAGCAACGCGGGCGCGCTGGGCTCGCTGCCCTGCGCCATGCTCGCGCCCGACGCGCTGGAGCGCGAACTGACCGCGCTGGCCGCCGGCACCGCGCGCCCGTACAACGTCAACTTCTTCTGCCACACACCGCCGGTGCCCGATGAAGCGCGCGAAGCCGCCTGGCGTGCCTGGCTGGCCACCTACTACCGCGAGGCCGGGCTGGACATCGACGCCGTGCCCGCCGGCCCGGGGCGCGTGCCGTTCAACAGCACATCGGCCAACCTGCTGGAACGCTTCAAGCCCAAGGTGGTGAGCTTCCACTTCGGCCTGCCCGACCTGGACCTGCTGGACCGCGTGAAAAGCTGGGGCAGTGTGGTGCTGGCGTCGGCCACCACGGTGGAAGAGGCGCACTGGCTGGAGGCCTTTGGCGCCGATGTGATCATTGCCCAGGGCGTGGAAGCCGGCGGCCACCGTGGCATGTTCCTCACCGACGACCTCACCACGCAGGTGGGCACCTTTGCGTTGCTGCCGCAGGTCGTGGCCGCCGTGAGCCTGCCGGTGGTCGCTGCCGGCGGCATTGCCGATGCGGCGGGGGTGGCCGCGGCCATGGCGCTGGGCGCCTCGGGCGTGCAAGTGGGCACAGCCTACCTCTGCTGCAATGAGGCCACCACCAGCGCCCTGCACCGCGCCGCGCTGCAAAGCGAGGCGGCGCACCACACTGCCCTGACGCACCTGTTCACCGGCCGCCCCGCGCGCGGCATCGTCAACCGCGTGATGCGGGAACTCGGCCCCATGAACCCGGTGGCGCCCGCGTTCCCGCTGGCCGGCGCGGCCATGGCGCCGCTGCGGGCGCACTGGGAGGCCAAGGGCAGCGGCGATTTTTCGCCGCTGTGGTCGGGGCAGAACGCCAGCGGTTGCCGCGACCTGCCGGCGGCCGAGATCACCCGGTTGTTGATCGAGGGCTTCAGCGCTCGCGCATGACGGCGTCGCGCTGCGCGTTGAGCCAGCGCTTCACCCGCACGCCGTTGCCCACCTGCTCCAGGTCGTGTTCGATGCCGGCGAGTTCGGCCTCCAGGGCCCTCGCCTGATCGATCCGGTTTTGCAGCAGGGTATTGGCGTTCGGTGACAAGCCTTCGGGCAGGTCAAACTCGTCGGCCAGCGCGTTCTGGCGGCCCGCACGCTCGCGCTCCAGCTCGGCCACCTGGGCCTTGAGCAGCAAGGTGAGCGAGGCCAGGCGTTCGTCGGAGAGTTTGTGCACCGCCGCCGGGTCGGCCAGCTCGGCGCGGCTCTGGATGTGCAGCAGCGTGACGAGGTCGCGCTTTTCATACGCCGCGTTGGCCTCGCTCATGAGCGCGGTCTTCTTCAGGCGGGCCTGCGGATCGGTTTCGCGGTCGGGGTGCAGGGCGCTGGCGAGCTGGCGGAACAGGCGGCGCAACAGCGTGTCGGCGTCATGTTGCTCGGTCTGGCGCAGCGCGGCACCGGGCTTCTTGCGCTCGCGTTTGGCCTGCGCGGCTTCGCGCTTCTTGTCCTGTTCTTCTTCCTGCGCCCGCCGCAGGCGCGCCATGCCGGCGCGCAGCAGTTGCTCGGCGCTGAGGTCCTGGCCTTCGTCGTCCAGCGGCTCGCCCAGCACCGACTCCAGTCGCGCGCGCAGCGCATCGGCCGCATCCTGCCGGATCTGGGCCAGGGTGCGTGGGCTGTGGCGGTCGTGCAGATCGCGCATCGCATCGCCGCCCGGGCCGCCAGCTTCAACCAGCTGGCGAGCAATCTGGCAAAGCACAGCACGCGCCGTGTCGGCCTGACCCCTGCTGAGCTCCTTGCCCTGCAGAAAACCGTCCAGCGCCAGCGCCAGTTCGCGCTGACCCTGCGCCAGCTGGCGGCGCAGCGGGTCGATCGCACCATGCAGTTCCTGGCGGTGCAGCTGGCCCAGCACGTCCAGTTCGGCGAGCTGGCTCTTGAGCTTGTCGATGCGGGTGAGCTGCAGGTTGTAGGCGCGGGCTGCGGCGGACAGGGGCTGTGCGCTGGGCGGCAGCACAAGCAGGGAGGCGGCGGGGGGGCGTGAGGGCATGAGGGTGTCGACTATATTGCCCAGCACCATGGCCAAAGACAAAACCCAATACACCTGCAACGAATGCGGCGGCTCCAGCCCCAAGTGGCTGGGCAAATGCCCGCACTGCAACGCCTGGAACACGCTGGTGGAATCCGTGGCCGAGTCCACCGCGCCATCGAAAAACCGCTTTGCCTCGCTGGCCAAGACCGCCGAGGTCACCACCCTGGCCGACATCGACGCCACCGACGTGCAGCGCACGCCCACCGGCCACGACGAACTCGACCGGGTGCTGGGCGGCGGCATCGTGGAAGGCGGCGTGGTGCTAATCGGCGGCGACCCGGGCATCGGCAAGTCCACCCTGCTGCTGCAGGCGCTGGATTCGTTGCAACGCGCGAATGTGAAGACCCTCTACGTCACGGGCGAAGAGAGTGGCGCCCAGGTGGCGCTGCGCTCGCGCCGGCTGGGCCTGGACGGTTCGCAGGTGAGCGTGCTGGCCGAGATCCAGCTGGAGAAGATCCTGGCCACGCTGGACCATGTGAAGCCGGGCATTGCCGTGATCGACTCGATCCAGACGGTGTATTCCGAGCAGCTCACGTCTGCACCGGGCTCGGTGGCGCAGGTGCGCGAATGCGCGGCCCACCTGACGCGCGCGGCCAAGGCCAGCGGCACGGCCATCGTGCTCGTGGGCCACGTGACCAAGGAGGGCGCGCTGGCCGGCCCACGTGTGCTGGAACACATGGTCGACACCGTGCTGTATTTCGAAGGCGACACGCACAGCAGCTTTCGCCTGATCCGCGCGATCAAGAACCGCTTTGGCGCGGTCAACGAGATAGGCGTGTTCGCCATGACCGAAAAAGGCCTGAAGGGCGTGAGCAACCCGAGCGCGATCTTCTTGAGCCAGCACAGCGAACCGGTGCCGGGCAGCTGCGTGATGGTGACGCTGGAGGGCACGCGGCCCATGCTGGTGGAGATCCAGGCGCTGGTGGACACAGGAGGCCCATCGCCCCGGCGCCTGTCCGTGGGCCTGGACCGCGACCGCCTGGCCATGCTGCTGGCGGTGCTGCACCGCCACGCGGGCGTGGCCTGCATGGACCAGGATGTGTTCGTCAACGCCGTGGGCGGCGTGCGCATCAGCGAACCGGCGGCCGACCTGGCGGTGATGCTGGCCATCACCTCCAGCCTGCGCGGCAAACCGCTGCCCAAGGGTTTCATCGCATTTGGCGAGGTGGGCCTGGCCGGTGAGGTGCGCCCGGCGCCACGCGGCCAGGAGCGGTTGAAGGAAGCGGCCAAGCTGGGCTTCAGCGTGGCGGTGGTGCCCAAGGCCAACCTGCCCAAGAAGAACGACAAATCGTTCGAAGGCCTGACAGTGCACGGCGTGGACCGCATTGAAGAGGCCATGGAGCTGGCCCGCAGCCTGGCCTGAGCGCGGCGCCTGCGTACAAACCGCAGCGGTGCGGCCAGCGCGCGCATGGACAATCCCCCCATGCAAGTCAAGAAATTCCTCATGCCCCTGGGCTGCGCCGCGCTGCTGGTGGTGGCGCACCGTGCCTCGGGCTGGCCAGCCGTGGCCGCTGTCAGCGGGGGTCTCTTCATGTGGCTGCTGCTGCACTTCACCCGCCTCATGACGGTGCTCAAGCGCGCCGCGCACCGCCCCATCGGCCACGTGGACAGCGCGGTGATGCTCAACGCCAAGCTCAAACCCGGTGTGACGCTGATGCACGTGATCGCCATGACGCGCGCGCTGGGCCAGCGCGTCTCGGCCGAGGGTTCCGAGCCCGAGGTGTACCGCTGGACCGACAACGGCCTGTCCACCGTGGAGGCCGAGTTCGCGGGCGGCAAGCTGGTGCGCTGGCATCTGGCGCGGCCGGACCCGGAGGCGGCGGTCCAGGGCAGCCCGGCGCCGTAAAATCGCCGGTTTGGTGTCTCACCCCGGTGGTGAGCGCCCCTCACGAACAACCCAAAGGACCCCCATGAGCCCCATCGTTCCCTCGATGTCCGACCGCGACGGCAAGATCTGGATGGACGGCCAGATGGTGGACTGGCGCGACGCCAAGATCCACGTGCTGACCCACACGCTGCACTACGGCTGCGGTGCCTTCGAGGGGGTCCGGGCCTACAACGCGGTCGGTGGCACGGCGATCTTTCGCCTGGAAGAGCACACCGAGCGCCTGTTCAACAGCGCCAAGATCCTGCGCATGAAGCTGCCCTTCACCATGGAAGAAGCCATGGAAGCGCAAAAAGCCGTGGTGCGCGAGAACAAGCTGGAGAGCTGCTACATCCGCCCGTTGACCTGGATCGGTGACAAGAAGCTGGGCGTGTCACCCAAGGGCAACACCGTTCACCTGATGGTGGCGGCCTGGGCCTGGGGCGCGTACCTCGGTGAAGAAGGCTTGAAGCGCGGCATCCGCGTGAAGACCAGCAGCTACACCCGCCACCACGTCAACATCACCATGACCCAGGCCAAGGCGGTGAGCAACTACACCAACAGCATCCTGGCCAACATGGAAGTGACCGACGAGGGCTACGACGAAGCGCTGCTGCTCGACGCCTCGGGATTTGTGAGCGAAGGCGCTGGCGAAAACATCTTCGTGGTGAAAAACGGCGTGATCTACACGCCCGACCTGTCGGCCGGTGCGCTCAATGGCATCACCCGCAACACCGTGTTCCACATCGCCAAGGACCTGGGTCTGGAGATCGTGCAGAAGCGCATCACGCGAGACGAGGTCTACATCGCCGACGAGGCCTTCTTCACCGGCACCGCCGCCGAAGTGACGCCCATCCGCGAACTCGACCGCATCGAACTCGGCAAGGCCGACTACGTGGGCACCCGCGGCCCGATCACCGAGAAGATCCAGAGCGCGTTCTTCGACGTCGTCAATGGCCGCAACCCCAAGTACGCCCACTGGTTGACGAAGGTCTGAACACCATGACCACCCCCGCCATCGAACTCAAAGCCAGCGACCTCAACGCCCAGGGCGGCGTGTTCTGCCCGAACAAACTGGCCGACATGAAACTCTGGAACAGCCACCCCAAGGTGTACCTGGACGTGGGCCACAGCGGCGAAGCCAAGTGCCCCTACTGCGGCACGGTCTACCGTCTCAAGGCCGGCGAGACGGTTTCACACGGTCACTGATCCGCTCGGTGAATCCGCTGGAATCGGCGGTTTGGCAAAGATAATGCGTGGTTCACGGCGGTCCCCGGGCTGCCCCAAGAACGCCACCCTTAGGGAAGTTTCATGATTCTCGTCACTGGCGGCGCCGGCTTCATTGGCGGCAACTTCGTGCTCGACTGGCTGGCCCAGTCGGCCGAGCCTGTCGTCAACCTCGACAAGCTGACCTACGCGGGCAACCTTGAAAACCTGGCCAGCCTGCAGGGCGACGCACGCCATGTGTTTGTACAGGGCGACATCGGCGACAGTGCCCTGGTGGCCCGCCTGCTGGCCGAGCACCGGCCGCGCGCGGTGATCAACTTCGCGGCCGAGAGCCATGTGGACCGCTCCATCCATGGCGCCGAAGACTTCATCCAGACCAACATCGTCGGCACCTTCCGTTTGCTGGAAGCGGTGCGCGCGCACTGGTCCGGTCTTGCCGCCGAAGAAAATGCCGCGTTCCGCTTCCTTCACGTGAGCACCGACGAGGTGTACGGCAGCCTGGCGCCCGACGCGCCCGCCTTCACCGAGAGCCACGGTTTCGAACCCAACAGCCCCTATTCGGCCAGCAAGGCCGCCAGCGACCACCTGGTGCGAGCCTGGCACCACACACACGGCCTGCCAGTGCTCACCACCAACTGCAGCAACAACTACGGGCCTTTCCATTTTCCCGAGAAGCTCATCCCCCTGATGATCGTCAACGCACTCGCAGGCAAACCCCTGCCGGTGTACGGCGACGGCATGCAGGTGCGCGACTGGCTGTACGTGAAAGATCACTGCAGCGCGATCCGCCGCGTGCTCGAAGGCGGCCGCCTGGGCGAAACCTACAACGTGGGCGGCTGGAACGAGAAGCCCAACTTGGAGATCGTGCGCACCGTCTGCGCCTTGCTGGACGAGCTGCGCCCACGCAGCGACGGCCAGCCCTACGCCAGCCAGATCAGCTACGTGAAAGACCGCCCCGGCCACGACCGTCGCTACGCCATCGACGCACGCAAGATCGAACGCGAACTCGGCTGGAAGCCGGTAGAGACGTTCGAGAGCGGGATTCGCAAGACCGTGAAGTGGTACCTGGACCACCCTGAGTGGGTGACGAACGTGCAAAGCGGTTCGTATCGCCAGTGGGTGCAGGCGCAATACGAGGCGCCGGTGTCTGCATGAGGATCTTGCTGCTGGGCAAAAACGGGCAGGTGGGCTGGGAACTGCAGCGCAGTCTGGCGCCGCTGGGCGAGCTGGTGGCGCTGGACCGGCACAGCACGCTGGCGGACGGCGGCCGCGGTGACCTCAACGATCTGGACGGCCTGCGCGAGACCGCGTTGAGCTTGCGGCCCGATGTGATCGTGAACGCGGCGGCCCACACTGCGGTGGACAAGGCCGAGAACGAGCCCGAGGTGGCGCGCGCCTTGAACGCCACGGCCCCCGGTGTGCTGGCAGAAGCCGCCCGCGCCGTGAGTGCCCTGCTGGTGCACTACTCCACCGACTACGTGTTTGACGGCAGCGGCACCGCGCCGTGGACCGAAGGCGCCGCCACCGGACCCTTGAGCGTCTACGGCCAGACCAAACTGGAAGGTGAACGTTTGATCGCGGCGGCCACTGCGCGCCACCTGATCTTTCGCACCAGCTGGGTGTACGCCGCGCGCGGCGGCAACTTCGCCAAGACCATGCTGCGCCTGGCACAGGAACGCGAGCAGCTCACCGTGATCGACGATCAGGTCGGCGCACCCACCGGAGCGGAGTTGATCGCCGATGTGACGGCGCATGCCATCCGTCTGACCCTGCGCGACAGCGCTGGCTGCGGCACCTACCACCTGGCGGCCGCGGGCGAAACCACGTGGAACGGTTATGCGCGCTTCGTGCTGGAGACGGTCCGCGCACTGAAACCCGACTTGGCGATCAAGGCCCGGGACGTGGTGCCTGTTCCCACCAGCGCCTTTCCGACGCCCGCTCGCCGGCCGCTGAATTCGCGCCTGGACACCTCACACTTGCGAAGCACATTCGGGTTGAACTTGCCCCACTGGCAACACGGCGTGCGGCGTATGCTTGCCGAAATTCTGTGAGACAAGACGCATGACGCAACGCAAAGGCATCATCCTGGCAGGCGGCTCGGGCACCCGCCTGCACCCCGCCACGCTGGCCATCAGCAAACAGCTGCTGCCGGTGTACGACAAGCCGATGATTTATTACCCGCTGACCACGCTGATGCTGGCGGGCATCCGCGACGTGCTCATCATCAGCACGCCGCAGGACACGCCACGCTTTCAGCAACTGCTGGGCGACGGCAGCGCCTGGGGCATGAACCTGCAATACGCCGTGCAGCCCAGCCCCGACGGCTTGGCGCAGGCCTTCATCATCGGCGCCGACTTCGTGGGCAACAGTCCCAGCGCTCTGGTGCTCGGCGACAACATTTACTACGGACATGAATTCGGCAGCCTCCTGGCCAGCGCCGATTCACAGAATTCAGGCGCCACCGTGTTTGCGTACCACGTGAACGACCCGGAGCGCTATGGCGTGGTGGCATTCAACGCTCAGGGCAAGGTGCGCAGCATTGAAGAGAAGCCGGCCCTGCCACAGAGCAACTACGCCGTTACCGGCCTGTATTTCTATGACCAGCAGGTGGTGGAGATCGCCAAGGCGGTAAGGCCCAGCCCGCGCGGTGAACTTGAAATCACTGCTGTGAACCAAGCCTATCTGGAGCTCGGCCAGCTCAACGTTCAAATCATGCACCGGGGCTATGCATGGCTGGACACCGGCACGCACGACAGTCTTCTGGAGGCCGGCCAGTTCATTGCGACGCTGGAACATCGGCAAGGCTTGAAGATCGCTTGCCCTGAGGAAATTTCATGGAGGCAGGGATGGATCGACAGCGCCGAGCTGGAGGCGCTGGCGCAACCCATGCTCAAGAGCGGCTATGGTCAATACTTGCTGCGCTTGCTCAAGGACCCGGTGCTCAGATGAACATCACGCCTTCTGCCATCTTCCCTGACGTGTTGATTATTAAGCCCAAGGTATTCAAGGACGATCGTGGCTTCTTCTTCGAGACCTTCAACCAGAGGGACTTCAACGAGGCTACTGGTCTGAACGTGAACTTCGTGCAGGACAACCACAGCCGAAGTTTCAAGGGTGTGCTGCGGGGGCTGCACTATCAAGCGCAGCAACCACAGGGAAAGTTGGTTCGGGTCGTCAGCGGCGCGGTTTTTGATGTCGTGGTGGACCTGCGAAAGCAATCGCCAACTTTCGGGCAGTGGGAAGGCGTCGAACTAAGTGAGGAAAATCAGCTGCTTCGCTGGATTCCTTCAGGGTTCGCTCACGGCTTCCTTGTGCAGAGCAAGTCGGCCGATTTTCTATACAAATCGACGGACTTCTATGCGCAGCAACACGAGCGCAGCATTCGCTGGAATGATGAGTCGCTTGCAATCGCCTGGCCGTTGAACGGCGTATCGCCAACCCTCTCATCCAAGGATTCGGCGGCGAGCGGGTTTCATGAAGTGCAAGACCTTTAGATTCATGGACGTGCGTGAATACTTGTCCAACGCAATGCAAACAGTTTGTGGAACACAAGAAAAAACCAGAGGCTCATGATGAGTTTGATTCCATACGGTAAACAGAACATTTCCGAAGACGATATCGCTGCCGTCGTGGCCGCGTTGCGCTCAGACTTCCTGACGCAGGGGCCCATCGTCCCGGAGTTTGAGAAGACCGTGGCGGCCTACTGTGGCACCAACCACGCCGTGGCCGTGAACAGCGCCACCAGCGCATTGCACATCGCCTGCATCGCCCTCGGTCTGGGGCCAGGCGACCTGGTCTGGACATCCCCGATCACCTTCGTGGCCAGTGCGAACTGCGCGCGCTACTGCGGGGCGGACGTCGACTTCGTCGACATTGACCCCCGCACCTACAACATGAGCGCCGCCAGCCTGGCGGACAAGCTCGCAAAGGCCAAAGCCAGCGGGCGTCTTCCCAAGGTGGTGATCCCTGTGCACCTGTCCGGTCAGTCCTGCGAGATGCAGGCCATTCATGCGCTGTCCCAACAGTACGGCTTCCGGATCGTTGAGGACGCGTCGCATGCCATCGGCGGCAGCTACCAGGGTGACAAGGTGGGCAGTTGCCGCTACAGCGACATCGCCGTATTCAGTTTTCACCCCGTCAAGATTATCACGACGGGCGAGGGCGGCATGGCGGTGACCAACGACCTGGAGCTGGCCAAACACATGGCGCGGTTGCGCAGCCATGGCATCACCCGCTACCCCTCGGAAATGACCCATCCGCCCCACGGGTCGTGGTATTACCAACAGATCGAGCTCGGGTTCAACTACCGCATGACGGATATCCAGGCGGCATTGGGCATGAGCCAGATGCGCCGCCTCGACGACTTCGTCGCACAGCGGCATGCCATCGCGCAGCGCTATGACGACCTGCTCAAGGACAGCGTGGCCACCACCCCGTGGCAGCACCCCGACTCACACTCCGCGCTGCATTTGTATGTGATCCGGCTCAAGCTCGGCGCGATGAAAACCACGCACCGGGAAGTCTTCGAGCGCATGCGCGCCGAGGGCATCGGCGTGAACCTGCACTACATTCCGGTCTACCGTCAGCCCTACTATGCGCAGATGGGTTTCCGGCCCGAGGATTTCCCGCAGGCCGAGCGCTACTACGCCGAAGCGATAACCCTCCCTATCTTTCCAGGCCTCACGGACATCCAGCAAGGTGAAGTCTTGCGCCGCCTCCTCACGCCGTCGGGCTACCAGACCATCTTCTAATGACGTCCATGTCGCATTTCCCGACCCTGAAGCTTCCCACTTTCACAGACGCCCGTGGCTCGCTCACGGTGATGGAAGGCGCCCTGCCCTTCACTGTCGTACGCAGCTACTGGATTTTTGGTGCAGATGGCCAGACCCGCGGCGGACACCGCCATCGCCACACCACACAGGCGTTGGTCGCCGTACATGGCGCCGTGACGATCTACATGAACGACGGCGTGGCCTCCGACCATGTGGCGCTGGAGCACCCTGGCGACTGCCTGATCGTGAACCCCAAGGACTGGCACACCATGACCTTCGGCGTGGGCAGCGTGCTGCTGGTCATGTCATCGCATTCCTATGATCGGAGTGAGTACATCGACGAGCCCTATGCCTGAGCTCTACATGGTCGAATACGAAAGCCTGGCCCACTCCAACCAGCCCTTCATGGAAGAGCTGGAGGCCACAGCGGTGCGTGTGATCCGCAACGGGTGGTACGTGCTGGGCCAGGAGGTCACGGCATTCGAGGAAGAATTTGCGCAGTATGTGGGGACTCGGCACTGCATCGGCGTGGCCAACGGCCTTGACGCGCTGATCCTGTCCATCGAAGCCCTCGACCTTCCGAAGGGTAGCGACATACTGGTGGCATCCAACACTTACATCGCCACCATCCTGGCCATCGTGCGAGTGGGCCACCGCCCGGTGCTGGTGGAGCCTGATCCGAGCACGTTCAACATCGACCCAGCCGGCCTGCCGAAGGCCATGACGGCAAACACACGTGCGATCTGCGTCACCCACCTGTTCGGGAAGACCTGCCGCATGGACGCCATCGGCGCGTTTGCCCGCGAGCACGGGCTCAAGGTGGTGGAGGACTGCGCGCAATCGCACGGCGCCCGCCTGGGGACACAGATGACCGGCACGTTTGGCGATGCCGGTTGCTTCAGCTTCTACCCAACCAAGAATCTCGGCGCCTTGGGCGACGCAGGTGCCATCGTCACCAACGACGATGCCCTGGCAGACCGACTGCGCCACACACGCAACTATGGATCCAAACAGAAGTACGTGAACCGCTACGTGGGCGTGAACTCGCGCCTGGACGAGCTTCAGGCAGCCTTGCTGCGCGTCAAACTCCGCCACCTGGACACCATGACCGCACACAAACGCGCCCTGGCCGAGGTCTACTTCGCAGGACTGCCCGACTGGATCGGCACACCGAAGCGTCGGCCCGATGAGTTTGACGTGTTCCATATCTACGGCATCCGGTACTCTCGTCGCGACGAGCTGCGCCAGCACCTGCTGGAACATGGGGTCAAGACAGAAATCCACTACCCGATTCCCCCGCACCGCCAAGAAGCGATGAAAGGCATTCTTTCCGGCGACTATCCGATCGCTGACTACTTGCACTCGACCGAGTTGAGCCTGCCCATCTCTGCCGGGCACACAGTGCAAGAGGTTGAGCGTGTGATCGCCGCTTGCCACACCTTTGGGCATGGCTGATGCCAAACGTCTTGCGAAATCCAGGGTTCGGATTCAAGTGAATACCGTTGTAGTCATACAGGCGCGGACAAACTCTTCCAGGCTACCTGCGAAGGTCCTGCTGCCAATGGGCGGCATTCCCTTGGCCGTTCTAGCGGCCAAACGCGCGGGTAACACAGGGCTCAGGGTCATCGTTGCGACGTCCGATCAGTCGACGGACAACTTGCTGAGCGAAACCCTTGCGAGTCATCAAGTCAAATGTTTCCGTGGCTCTCTGAATGACACACTGGACCGGGTTACGAGAGCACTGTCTTCATGGGACGACGACACCATCGTTTTTCGACTCACTGCAGACAACGTGTTTCCAGATGGCTCGCTGCTGGATGAGATGGCGCGCGACTTCCTCATCCGAAAACTGGACTACCTCGTGTGCAACGGCATCCCCTCGGGGCTTCCATATGGAGTCAGCGCAGAGGTAACCCGTCTGCGCCATTTGCGAGAGGCCTGCACGAATGCCACGAGTGCCTATGACAAGGAACACGTCACTCCTCACATACGCCGGCGGTTTGGCGCAGCATATTTTCAGGGATACCAGTCGGTTGCCATGGGCCAGTACCGTTGCACAGTGGACTGCCTTGATGACTATTTGAAGATCGGCGCCATTTTTCAATTGATCGATGAGCCCGTTCAGGAGTCATTGTTCTCCCTGCTGGAACGCCTGAAACTCGCTACCCCTTCCCCACGTCCAACAGCGCCGGCCCGTCGAATGGTGATGGGTTGCGCCCAACTTGGACTGAAGTATGGCGCTGTCAATCAGCACGGGCAACCCAGCTTGGCCGCCAGCACGGAACTGATCAAAACCGCCATCATGAACGGCGCCACGGCTCTGGATACAGCCCATGCGTATGGCACGAGTGAAGCTGTGATCGGTGAGGCACTCAAGGATGGACAGCAAGGCCAGATCGGTGTTGTGACCAAACTGTCCCCACTGAACCAGTGTCCCGAAGACGCCAGCGAGGCTTTGGTGCAGGCATTGGTCGATGCCAGTATCTTTCAGTCAATGATCCGCCTCAGGACGACATCCCTGGATGTGTTGCTCCTGCATCGCGCAGATCACTTGGGCAAATGGCACGGGGCAGTCTGGAAGCGCCTTCGGGTTCACGAAGGCGCGGGATCGATCAAGCGATTGGGCGTATCCGTGCAGAACCCGACCGAACTCTTGTGGGCACTGCAAACGGAGGGTGTATCGCACGTTCAGTTACCACTCAATCTCGTTGACTGGCGTTGGGAAGAATCAGCCCAGGCCTTGGCGGCGGCCAAGCGCGAACGGCCTTTGACTATCCATGCGAGAAGCCCGTATCTGCAAGGCTTGCTGCTGACCAACGACGCAAGCCCTTGGGGCAAGGCGCATGTGGACCATGTGCAGCCGATCACCGACTGGATACAACAGATGGTCGTTCAATGCAAAAGAGTGAGCGTTGCCGACATATGCCTCGCCTACCTAAATGCAATTGAATGGATTGATGGCGTGGTGGTCGGCGCTGAGCGCATCGATCAGCTGGAACAAAACATCGACCTGTTCGGACACCCTCCACTATCTGCGGATGAAGTGGCTCTTGTCCGCGCCACACGGCCTCAGTTGGATTTGTCCACATTGGATCCTGCGCTTTGGCTGAAGGAAGAAGTATGAACGCGCATTTGGAACTGTTCTCGCTTGCAGGAAAGACGGTGTTGATCACGGGCGCAGCCGGCCACCTGGGTTCCGCAATGACCAGTGCGCTTGCAGCGGCAGGCGCGCACATACTGATCAATTCACGCCAACGCGACCACGCGCTGCGCGAGGTGTACCGTATTCGCCTGGCCGGAGGGTTAGCCGACGCCGCTGTTTTCGACGTCACCGATCCCTCCTCCATTGACGCTTTTTTTCGCGACCGGGCGGGTCTTGCGCTGCATGGATTGATCAGCAACGCCTACGCAGGCGGTGCAGGCACCATCGAATCGAGTGGTCCTTCGGCCTATGAGAAGGCGTTTGCCATCACGGTGGAGGCTTCACACAACCTCTTGAGAGCGGCCCTGCCTTCGCTGCGCTTGGCCGTACAAAGTTCGGGGGATGCGTCCGTGATCAACATCGCGTCCATGTATGCCATGGTGAGTCCCGATCAGCGTATCTACGACAGCGCGCCCGTTGCCAACCCGCCTTATTACGGCGCGGCCAAAGCAGCACTGCTGCAGTGGACACGCTACGCCGCATGCGAATTCGGCAAGGAGGGAATTCGTGTCAATGCCATCTCACCAGGACCATTTCCAGCCCAAGCGGTCGAGGAGATGAATCCCCGGTTTGCCGAAAAGTTGGCCGATCGTGTTCCTCTTGGCCGGACAGGTCGGGCCAGCGAACTGGGTGGACCTGCGGTGTTCCTGACCTCCTCAGCATCTTCTTTTGTCAACGGCGCCAACATCGTCGTGGACGGTGGCTGGACTTGCTGGTAAGTCAGCGGCCGAGTTGATATGACCAGAGTACTTTTCCGGGTCGATGCATCGCTGCAGATCGGCAGCGGCCATGTGCAACGTTGCCTTACCTTGGCACATGCGTTGCGGCAGCAGGGATGGGAGTGCCACTTTTTGTCGCGACTTCACCCGGGCAACATGCTGTCTATTGTGGAGCAACAAGGATTCAAGACTTGGTCATTGCCTTGCAGCGGAGTGGAAGCGAAAACGGTATGTGACCAGTCCATAGATGCGCCACTGCATGCAGTATGGCTTGGTGCCAGTCAGGAGGAAGACGCGCGGCACACGGCAACCATCGCCGAGCAAATTCGTCCGGATTGGCTCGTGGTGGATCACTACGCATTGGACGCAACATGGGAGCAGCAATTGCAAGCGCTTGTCCCTCGTATCTTGGTGATCGATGACCTCGCAGATCGACAGCATGCATGCCATGTGCTGCTGGATCAAAACCTGGGCCGCAAAGCACAGGACTACGCTGGCAAGGTCCCGGCGGAAGCCATCGTCTTGACTGGCCCAAGGTACGCCCTGCTGCGACCTGAATTCCGGACGCTGCGCGATCGCAGTCTGGCACGTCGGCCCAACAACAAGTTGCGCAGTACTTTCATTTCGATGGGAGGAGTCGATCAGGCCAACACCACCGGACGAATCCTGACGACCCTGCGCCAGTGCCCGCTGGACGTGGATACCAGAATCACCATCGTCATGGGCAGCCGGGCTCCAGAGTTGACGTCAGTACAAGAAGCCGCAAGCCAACTTCCGTGGCCTACGGACGTGAAGGTCGATGCGGCCAACATGGCCGAGCTGATGAGCGAGGCGGACCTCGCCATTGGTGCGGCAGGCGGTTCTGCATGGGAGCGATGCTGCTTGGGACTGCCCTCGCTGTTGGTGGTGCTTGCCGAAAACCAGCGTCCCGGCGCACTGGCCCTGGCGCATGCTGGCGCAGCGCGTCTGGTCGGTGATGCCTGCGACATCAACACTCATTTGCCTTCGGCCATCGACGCCATGCAGAACGCGCGCGTGCTTGCCGAAATGGCGGCAAAGGCAAGCTCGGTGACCGATGGTCAAGGCGTCGAACGGGTCGTTACAGTCATGGGGACGCGCCATGCATGAACCATCGTCTGAGCCAGGGACCGTTCGCCGCATGACGGAGCGTGACCTCGAACTGGTGCTGGGCTGGCGCAACCATCCCCAGGTCCGGGCTCACATGTTCACCCAGCACGAGATTTCGATCGAGGAGCACCTCCGTTGGTTTGCCGCTGCGTCCAAGGACGACCTCCAGCATGTGTTGATTTTCGAGACCGGCGGGGAGCCACAAGGCTACGCGCACCTTTCGCTAATTGCGGCCCGCACGGCAGCCAACTGGGGCTTCTACCTGTCTCCGGCCGCACCTCTCGGAAGTGGAAAACGGCTCGGAGGCGCAACGCTCGACCACGCCTTTCACAACCTCAGACTTCACAAGGTCTGCGGCCAAGCGTTGGCGAAGAACAGCCGGTCGATCAGCATGCACCTAGCCCTCGGATTCAAACCCGAAGGAGTTTTGCGCGAGCAACACTTTGACGGCGAAGCATTTCACGACGTCCACTGTTTCGGACTCCTGGACCATGAGTGGCTTGGCGTTGACCTGCCGAACCTTACTACTAATGACTGAATCCATGACCTGCCCACCACAAATCGCCATCGCCGAAAGGCGTATCTCCAGTGATGCACCTCCGTACGTGATTGCGGAAATGTCTGCCAACCACAATGGCAAGCTCGACAACGCCTTGCGAATCATCAGTGCAGCCAAGCTGGCTGGTGCCGATGCCGTCAAGCTCCAGACCTACCGGCCGGACACCATCACCATTGATGTTGACTCGGAACAGTTCAGGATCCGGGGCGGCCTTTGGGATGGGCGCACCTTGTACGACCTCTATGAACAAGCGCATATGCCTTGGAACTGGCACGCCCCGCTTTTTGAACATGCCAAAAGTGAGGGCATCACCATTTTCAGTTCACCGTTCGATCGGACCGCCGTCGATCTGCTGGAGAATCTGGGCGCACCCGCTTACAAGATTGCGTCCTTCGAAGCCGTTGATTTGCCCCTGATCAAGTACGTGGCAGGCACGCGAAAGCCAATGATCATTTCCACGGGCATGGCTGATGCCGAAGAAATTCAGGAGGCAGTGGATGCTGCGAGGGAGGGCGGTTGCACACAGTTGGCACTCTTGCACTGTGTCAGCGGCTACCCCGCCCCAGCCGAGGACTACAACCTGCAGACCATCCCGGACATGGCACGCCGGTTTGGTACGGTCATCGGGTTGTCAGACCACACACTGGACAACACCACAGCCATCACCAGCGTGGCCTTGGGCGCACGAATTATCGAAAAACACTTCACGCTGGATCGCTCCGGCGGTGGACCGGATGACAGCTTTTCACTGGAGCCCGCTGGTCTCAAAGAACTTTGTACTGGTGCCCGCACCGCGTGGCAGTCGCTGGGACATGTCGACTATGGACGTAAGTCCAGCGAACAGGGAAATGCGATGTTCCGGCGATCGCTTTACATCGTCAAAGACGTTGCATCTGGTGAAGCGTTCACCGACGACAACCTGCGCTCGATCCGTCCTGGCTATGGGCTGGCCCCGAAGCATCTGGACCACTTCATTGGCAGGCCTGCATCACACGCCATCAAGCGCGGCACGCCAGTGACGTGGGACATGATCGTCCAGCACAACGGCAATTCATCTGGTCAGACCCTTTAAATAATGTTGCTTCATCTGCTCAAACGGGTCTGGACAAGACTTCGCCGTGGGAAATACCACAGTCTCAACGAACTGGATCGCAAGCTGGAGAAGTATGTTGACTACGACAACGGCTACTTCGTCGAGCTTGGGGCCAACGATGGCGTGACGCAATCCAACAGTCTGTACTTCGAAAAGCACCGCGGATGGCGTGGCCTGCTGGTCGAGCCGACGCCACACAATTTCTTGAAGTGCCGAAAGAATCGCGCCACACGAAGTCGCGTTTTTTGCGCAGCGTGCGTTTCCTTCGAGTACGAACAGGAGTTCGTTCGAATTGCCTATTCCAACCTGATGTCCGCCCCTGTCAACCTCGAGTCGGACATCACCGACCCCGTGGCGCATGCCAAATTGGGGGAACGCTTTCTGCGCGATCAGGAGATGGTGTTTGAGTTTGGCGCTGTGGCGCGCACCTTGAACGACCTCTTGCTCACCGCTTCCGCGCCAGCTCTGGTTGATTTTCTTTCGCTCGATGTGGAGGGCGCTGAACTCGAAGTGCTCAAAGGGATTGATCACGAGCGCTTTCGCTTCAAGTATTTGTTGATTGAGTGCCGAGATTTCGCGCGGCTGAACAACTACTTGGAAGGACACGGTTACGCGTTCGTTGAAAAGCCTTCAGGCCAAGACTATCTGTTCACTTCGCTGCGAAGTGATGGAAAACGCGCCATACCCAAGAGCGGCGAAGCATGATCGGCAAGCTGCGTTCGCTCTTCTCTCGCTATCCAAAAGATCCCGGAGTGCATCCGGGATCTTTCAAGGGGCTGATGGACCTGGCGACTCAACCCGCGTCCTCTGGCCACATTGCAGTCCAGTCGGTGCCGGACAAGTTTTATTTCCTTCTGTTTGGAGCTTTGCGCGCCCGCCTGCCCAACATGCGCGCCGAACTGGTGGTGGTGAGAGCCGTCAGCGGCGCGGTTGGCACCGGATGGATGGCCGAAGTGAAGCGCTCCGCCCCAGTTGCCTGGCTTGCAACCCAGCCTTGGGTGCGGGCCTACGGTGGCCTTTTCGATGGTGTTGCTTACCGCTGCGCGGATGCGGGCAGTCCACTGCAGAGCCTGCGCGACTGGTTGCAGGCAACGCAACACTGGAAACGGCTTCGAACCTCCCCTGAGCCAGTTTCGCTGACTGTGGAAGGCATCGAGGTGGGCGACCTGCTGGTGGACTCTTACCTGCGGTTCAAACCTTCGCCCGAATTCGATGTTCACGATCCCTTTGTGCGCCGCCTGATTTGGCAAACCTTGAAGGATGTTCGTCGCGCCAATGCCTATTTCAATCAGCGAAAGCCGGCCGTCTACCTGACATCCTACACCACCTACCTGGAACACGGCATACCTGCTCGTGCCGCTCTGAATGCGGGTGTGCCTGTCTGGTCTTTTGGCAACCTGAACCAGTTCGGCAAAAAGTTGTCTCTGGAGAACAGCTTTCACACGTCCGATTTCTCAGGGTATCGCTCTACTTTCGAGTCGCTCGATGGACAAGCAGAAAAACTGGAGCTTGCGCGCGAACAACTGGAATTGCGGCTTTCCGGTGGAATTGATGCAGCCACCAGCTACATGCGCAAGTCTGCCTATGGTCAATCCGGCGCGGAACTGCCGCCTGGACTTGCCGGGGCAGTGGTTGTCTTTCTCCATGACTTCTACGACAGCCCGCATGTCTACCCGGATCTGGTATTTGACGATTTTTGGCGCTGGATTTGCTGCACGATTGATGTGCTTCAAACCGCAGGCACCCCCTTCTTTCTCAAACCGCACCCGAATCAGATTGCGTTAAGCGATGAAGCCCTCAGTCGTCTGCGAAGGAAGTACCCTGAACTTCAATGGCTGCCGCAGGGAATCAGCAATGTTCAACTGGCAAAGGCGGGCATCGCTTGCGGAGTAACGGTGTATGGCACGGTCGCCCATGAGTTGGCCTACCTCGGCATTCCCAGCATTGGCTGCGCGCGTCATCCGCACCACACATTTGAGTTCTGCCGTACCGCTCATTCGGTGGTGGATTATCAAGCCATGCTTAAAACACCAGCGTTACTGCCAGGCTCCAAAGATGAAATGCAGCGCGAAGCGCTGGCCTTTTACTACATGCACAATATTTATGGCGATGAAAATAGACAAAAACTGCGGCACGCCTTTGTCGAGTTTTGGAAGGCATGCAATCTTGAAAGAGTATCGAAAGACAACGTTCTGGATGCATTCAAAAAATTGACCAATCTTAAGGCATTTAACCAGTTTACAGCGCATTTGAAGCATTCGACGTGACAGGACAGATGAGGATCTAGTGCCCGCCATTCATCAATGAAACGAAAACGCAAAGAATGCTAACTAACGCCACGCTCACGCTTCGAAAAATCGCAAGCAAACGATTTCTTTTTTTATTCGGATTGGTTTTTTACACTTCCTGGCTTTATCAGATTTCATTGGGCTACATTGAAATCAATTCCATCCTGCTCATCAGTAAGAATGTTTTGCTTGTCGCATTAATTGGCCTGCTCATTGCTGCTGTGGACTGGCGACTTGTGAAACCAGATAGCTTTTTGGCATTGTGCGTTATTTGGGGAGCTCTGAATGCAGTTTTCTGGATAAAATTTCAAGAACCAGCAGACAGTTACGTTCGAAGATTGGCCCAAGCAGTGTTTGCTTTTTTATTTGTAACATTTTTACGCCAACAGCCGAATAAAAACCCATGCTCAGGCGAAAACATTCGCAATTGGTTTTATTCTAAAACCACCTTGCTCTTCATTTGTATGATAATTGCGCTGTCACTGACGACGCAATTCTCAGAAAATTTGCTTAATGGCTTTGGAAACAGTCGCGTTAATTTCAGCATCTGGCTTGTGCAAATTGTTGCTCTTTTATTGATTTCAATCTACAACAAAGAGTGTAGTGGGTTTAGGCTCCTTTTCTTTGCGCTTGTTTTGACCACTCCAGTTTTCATACTGCAAAGCCTAACTGGCGGAAGAACTGGATTGCTTGGATCCTTATTAATAATTCTTTCTTTTGCATACACAAAAACTCGAATTCGAGGTGCAATCATCTCCTTTGCTTGGTTATTTCTGGTCACTCAATTAATCTCTAGCAACTATGCCATCCTAGCTCCGCAGGAAAATCTTGACGTTCTTCGCAATGTAGTTAGCAGCGGGAGCTTCTTTGAGAGGTTGGATGCAATCTCGAGTTATAGACTCAGCATAATAACAACCGCATTTTCCGATATGAATTTTAAGGATTATGTTTTAGGGGTTGGACTCGGTCAATTTGTAGGCTGGGCCCCCACATATCCGGAACTTGGAATTGTCGAGGTACACAATGTATTGCTGAAAACTCTAGGTGAATTCGGAATCACCGGTTTTGCAACACTTACCGCACTCGTCATGCTACCGATTTTCAGACGGCCCCTTCAGACAGAAGCATATCGAGGCGCAATACTGATTCAGTTCGTTTATCTCATCATGGCCATGCTGCACCCAGACCTGATGTTTACCGCTATCAATGTCTCTTTTGTGTACTTGGCACTCTATGCGACAACTCTCAAACCAACGTAGGCATGGCGAGTTGCTACCTACCTATGAAAGCTGCCAATGCCGCCCTTAGTAACTTCAATGCAGTCAAGCTACAGCAAGCATCCAGCATTCACATTTAGTGTGCCAAGTTGGAAAGCCCCCGACGAACAGCTGACAGCATTCAACGAGATCTATATTGCCACTCAGCACATCGGCGCCACCTTGTCCCGCAAGAGCCGTGAGCTGTTTCGTCAAGATTGTCAGCGTTCATTGGCAGCGGTTTTTGCCGCCCTGCACGCACAGTGTGCCGACGAACCCGAGAACCATTTCCTGACAGAACTCGGCGCCGAATGCGGCAGGCTGCTGAACGAGGAGTTCGATTGGTATGCCCGCCCGACACAGGCGGGGTTGGCCCGGCTGGACGACCGCGCTGCTGTGCAGGCCGCAGTTCGTCTGCAGCTTGAACGCCATTTCTTCGGCCAGCTCCGGTGTGGTGCCGTCGAAGAACTGCGCCAACTCGCCAGCAGCGACGTTGAGCGTTTCCGTGCCAACGCCGCTGCGGGCCAAGTAAAACGCGA
This sequence comes from Hydrogenophaga sp. RAC07, assembly GCF_001713375.1. Lineage (NCBI taxonomy): Bacteria > Pseudomonadati > Pseudomonadota > Betaproteobacteria > Burkholderiales > Comamonadaceae > Hydrogenophaga > Hydrogenophaga sp. RAC07. Next base: position 4,522,396 of record NZ_CP016449.1, on the reverse strand, counting down.
TGACTTGTCGGTCAGTGCTGGAGCCCCGGTGCGTGCGATCCGCTCGATCTTGAATCGGGAGTTTCGCGCGCTCGGGGTTCTGGATGCCGTGAGCGCCTACACCGGCCGCAAGACCCAGGTTTTTGGGCTAGCGCTTGAGCTCAGCGTGCCGCAAGCCACGTGGTGGCGCAATGCGATCGAGGGGTTGGATCGTCCGCCTGCGACGCTGTATGCCCACTTGGACGAAACGATTTCGTGTCCCAAGGCCATCGTCTACCTGAGCGACGTGAGCGAGACGAACGGCCCCACCGGCTGCTATCCGGGCGCGTACGAAGCGATGCAACTGAATCCACTGCAGGAACTGATTGGTCGAGTCGTCGGCGTGGTGGGCACGCGTCCCGACTCTCTTTTGAAGCAACACTATTCAAAGCAATACCATCAGTCGATGAACTCGGAGAACTTCCGGCGGCATTTCATGCGACTGCCGGAGGCACTGAGGTTCAACTCCCACTTGGGGTGGGATGTGCTGCCGGGCAGCGAAGCCGAAGCGCAATTGGTCAAGGCAGAACGCAAGATGACCGGCCCCGCCGGCACATTCATCGCGTTTGACGGCGCGCGGTTGCTGCATCGAGGCGGCTTGATGGAGGCCGGCGAGCGAGTGGCGCTACAGGTCATTTTTTCAGACGTGACGCTGACCGAGCGCGTGATCTCGAAGGCAAAAAGGATGTTTTCATGAGTTTGATGCTGGCCATGCGCCAACTGATCCCTACTTCTTTGAAGAACTCGCTGCGGCAGCGGACATTGCCACATCAAGTGGCCCGCCTGCTGAGTCCTCACCTGCCTGAGGTTGTTTGCGTCGACGTTGGCGCGTCGTTCTACCCGCATGTGAAGTGGCTCACGCTGCTGAATTCCCCGCGCACGCAATGGATTGCCGTTGAACCGAACAAGGACAACCTCGCGTACCTGAAGTCATGGGCCTGGCCTTGCAAGGTCTCGGCCTGCACCACGGGTCTCAGCCGCGACGGTGGCACGCAAACCCTGTATGTCACCAATGTCGACACGGGCAGCAGCTTGCTGCCACCTGAGATTCCGGTGTCGATGCAGCACCGTGTGAAACGGCTTGAGTACTTCTTTCCCGTCACGGAACGTTCCATCGACACCATCACGCTCGTGAAGGCGCTGGAAGGTCACTCGCCCACTGCTCCTGTGTTTGTCAAGCTGGACACCCAGGGAACCGAGCTCTCCATCCTGCAAGGCGCTCAATCCCTTTTTGATACCCATCGGATCGTGGGTGTCGAGATGGAGTCCACCATGCTGGCGCAACCGGTCATGAAGGGCTCTGGAAAATTCTGGCAGGCCTGCCAGTACATGGAGTCCCAGGGTTTCGAGTTGCTGCATATCAAACCCATCCCCGCGCCGAAGTCCGGCAAGGGCAAGCCGCAACTCAATACCTATCTCAACGAATGCGATGCGGTCTTTGCCTTGCGCCAGGATGTTGTGGCGGGCCTTCCCGTGGAGTTCAGAACCGCCCTGCTGGCGTTCTACCTGACCTACCTGTTCTTTGAAGAAGCGCTGTCAATGCTGGAACGAGACGAAGGTGTCAGAAGCCTGCTCCAGCAACAAGGCTGCCGCCTGGACGAATTGCTCGCTCTGCTGGCGACGTCGACTTGATGGCTGAAAAGATTCGCCCTGCTTGGAAACTGGCCCGCCAGATCAGTGGATATCTGGGCTTTGTTGCGCGCCGCTTCCGAACGTTCTACTTGGTGCTGGCTCTCACATTCTTGGTGTTGATGCTTGAGTACGTGGCCACCAGCCTGATGATCCCGATGGCGCCCGGGCAGGCGGCGGCCACCTCGACTGTGACGGCCTTGTGGACGAAAGCGGCCCTTTGGATGGGACTGGAGCCGGTCACTAGGACATGGCTGTGGCTGTTCTTCGTGGTGATGATGGGCAGGCTGCTGCTGGGCTATCTGCTTTCGGTGCTGACCACCTGGCTGGGAAAACAAGTGCACGAGACACTCAGTGGAAAGGTTTTCAGCCACCTACTCTTGCTGGAGCCCATGGGGCGCGTGTACACACGCTCAGTGGGGCACTACATCACGATGGCCGGCGATGACACGTTCAAAAGCGGAACCATCATCACTTCCCTGCTGCAATCGGCCGTGGGGTTCTTCACGGCCGTGGTAGGCATGATCGTGCTGTATCAGTTCTCGCCTCCGGCCTTTGCCGGCGTTGTGGCGTTCCTAGCACTCAGCCTGCTCGCAGTGGGTCTGCTTATGCGCCACGTGCTTCGGGTGAACGCCTTCGCCGTGCAACTGTCTCGCGAACTTGGCACCACCTTTGTGGAAGCACTCAACAGCTTGCGCTCCATCCGCTCCCTGCACGGCGAACGCTTCGTGATCGCCGCCTATGCCGCACAGATTCACGCCTACATCCGCATGCTGGTGCAACTCGATGCTGTCAAGACAGGGGTCAAGACCTTTCCTCCCATCGTGCTGCTGTTGGCGGCGGTCGTGGTCTTGCGCCCTGGTACCCAAGTCGACATGTCGGACGCTGCGCTGTTCGCCGGAACGCTCATCGTGATCCGCGTGTTTGCGTCGCTGGGGCAAATGGTGACGGCCGGCTCCCAGCTGCTCACCGACATCCGCGCCGTCAAGGACATCGGCACCCTGGTTGAGATGGCGCAGGAAACACAGTCCTTACCGCCGGTACCGACCGGCACCCGTGTGCATTCGCTGGACTTGCATGACGTGACTTTCGGCTATGGCGACCGTGGTCGGGTGCTGGACCACGTGAACTTCCGCTTCGAAGCCAGCCACACCTACGCCATCATCGGTCCCTCTGGCGCGGGGAAATCCACGCTTGCAGACATCCTTCTGGGGCTGAGCACACCAGACAGCGGCCGCATCCAGGTGAACGCCGACCAAATACCCCTTGGGGTCGCGCGTGCGCGCTTCATGTTGGTGGAGCAGCAACCCAAGATCTTTTCCAGTACCGTACGAGAGAACCTGTTGCTTGGTGCGGACGCGAGTGAAGAAGTCCTGCACGCAGCGCTTGATACGGTCAACCTGCGCGACATGGTCGATAAGCTGGAGCATGGTCTGGACACTCGCCTGAGCTACCTGGGCGAGAACTTCTCGGGAGGGCAGCGCCAGCGTCTCGGAATCGCGCGTGCCCTGGTGCGACAACCAGACCTTCTCATACTGGACGAAGCCACCAGCGCACTTGATCCCGCGACACGCGTTGAGGTGGTCGCGAAGCTGCGTTCGCGCATGCGCGATGGGATCATCATCTTCATCACCCACGACCCGGAAATTGCCGCTCTGGCCGACCAAGTCCTGACCATTGGCCTGCCTGTGCGAAGCGAGGCGCAGCTCACACCTCCTGCGGCCTGAACATGCGTATCCTTTTACTCGATACCTACTACCCGCGATTTCTTTCGACCCACTACGAGAGAGAAGAAGGACTGGCCGCCCAGCCCTTCGCGGAACAACGGAAGCGCTTGATGGACCAAGTGTTCGGTACATCGGACTTCTATTCACGCCACCTGAAGGCCATGGGCCACGAGGCGCAAGATCTCGTGGTCAACTGCAAGCCGCTGCAAAGAGCATGGGCGCACGAGAACCAAGTCCACTACAGCGAAATGGCGCTGCGAGTGCCTTCCCGTCTTCTCCGGTTGCCTGGCATCGGACCTTGGATATCGGCCCTGCCCGGGCTGGTCGAGATCGCCGTCGAGCAGATCAAGGCCATGCGCCCCGACGTGCTGTACTGCCAGGACCTGTGGTTCCTGCCACCGCAGAAGCTGGCCGAGTTGCGCCCATTTGCGCGTTTGATCGTCGGTCAGATCGCCAGCCCTCTGCCGCCGACACCGTACCTGCAAGGCTTCGACCTGATCACCACATCATTCCCGCACTTGGTGCCGAGGCTGCGAGCTATGGGCATAGCGTCTGAATACTTCCGCATCGGCTTTGACACGCGGATCCTGGAGTTGCTCGGTCCTGTGACACCCGACATAGACGCCAGCTTCGTGGGGGGTATCAGCCGCCATCATGGCAAGGCGCTGCCCATGCTTGAGTCCCTGGCTCGCAACACCCCAATCGAGTTCTTTGGTTACGGGGCTGGCAGTCTGAGCCGCAAGTCACCGATCGTCGCGCGGCATCACGGCGAGGTTTGGGGGCTCGACATGTACCGGGCACTGGCACGAAGTCGCGTCACCTTGAATCGGCACATCAACGTGGCCGAAAATTTCGCCAATAACATGCGCCTGTACGAGGCCACAGGGGTCGGCTCGTTGTTGATCACCGACCGCAAGGACAACCTGGGTGAGTTGTTCGAAATCGGCAAGGAAGTGGTTGCCTACAACAGCCCCGAAGAAGCGGCCGAGTTGATCAGGCACTACATTGCGCACCCAGAGGAAGCCCAGGCCATCGCCAGGGCGGGGCAGGCTCGCACCTTGCGCGAGCACACCTACCAACACCGCATGATTGAGCTCGCACCGCTGCTCGAGCGTCACTTGGGAGGTCGACCCGCATGAAGAGACAGCTCCGTACCCTCATCAACCGATTTCCCCGCGTCAAGGCGGCGCTCCGGCGGATGCTGCCTGCTCGTGGCGTGTCCAGCCACTATGTGGAGCTTGACGACGATGAAGCCAACCGAGAATCGTCACGGCTTAGATCGGCGTGGCAGGACAATGACCTACCCGCTCGGCAGCGCGAACTCGTCGATCGGCAACTGGCCGAATACCGTCGCGGCACAAAGATCGACGTCTTTGATGTTCTGGCAGGTGCTGTGCGGGGATTGCAGGATGACCATCAATATCCCTTGAGTCTTCTCGAAATCGGCTGCTCCAGCGGCTACTACAACGAGGTGCTGCAAATTGCAGGCATCAACGCCACGTATCGAGGCTGTGACTATTCCGAGGGCTTCATCGCGATGGCGCGACAACGCTATCCCGCTGTCGGTTTCGACGTTCAGGATGCAACCCAACTGAACTACAAGGATGCGGCTTTCGAGGTCGTCATCTCCGGCTGCTGTCTGTTGCACATTCCCGAGTACGCCACGGCGGTGGCTGAAACCTCCCGGGTGTCCAGCAGGTACGCCATTTTTCACCGGACACCCGTCTTGGTCGGGCAGCCTAACAAATACTTCCGCAAGTTGGCCTATGGCGTTGAGACTGTCGAGATCCATTTCAATGAGCCGGAGTTTCTAGCCCTGATGGATCGTTGCGGCCTGCAACTCCTCGGCACCCACACGCTGGACGAGAATGTGGTTCAGGGGGTGGGCAGTGCCACACGGACATACGTGTGCCAAAAGAAACAACATTGACGATGCGGCACTTTTGCACCCTCTTTGACAGCAACTACCTCCTCAAGGGTGTGGTCATGCTGCGCACACTGCTCGAGCACTGTCCGGATGCCCACGTACACGTGTTGTGCATGGACAACCAGGTTCAAGGCCTGCTGCAGCAGTTGAACCTGCCCCACATCACCTGCTTGCCTCTGTCGACCGTCGAGGACGAAGCGCTACTCGCGGTCAAGCCCGGGCGAGTCATGGCCGAGTACTGCTGGACACTTTCACCCTGCCTTCCATGGCACGTGCTGCAGCAGAACCGGGACATCGACTTCATCACGTACCTAGACGCCGACCTGTACTTCTTCTCGACTTTGGACCCGCTGTTTGACGAAATCGGCTCATCGTCGATCGCGATCATCGAGCACCGATTTACCCCTGCGCTGCAGCACCACGTGATCAACGGCCGCTTTTGTGTGGAGTGGGTGAGCTTCCGACGAGACGAGGAAGGCATGGCATGCCTTGCGCATTGGCGGGATCAATGCATCGAATGGTGTTTTCACCGGCTGGAAGACGACCGCATGGGCGACCAGAAGTACCTGGACAAGTGGCCGCAAGAGTACAAGAACCTCCACATCCTCCAACACCTTGGTGCAGGGGTAGCACCCTGGAACTTTGGGCAATACCGGTTTGGTCGGGACGGTCTGGGCACACCCACCGTGGAGGGCACCCCGCTGGTCTTCTACCACTTTCACCAGTTCCAGTTGCTGTCTAATGGCGGCTTCGATCGCCTCTCTGGTGCCTACACCACCATGGGCCCTGAGCCTGAACAGGTCTACGCAGCGTACGAGAAGGCTTTGACCGCCCTGCTGCGTGAAGTACGGGCGCTGAGGCCTGGTTTTTCCGCAGGCATGAAGCCCGCTCTCAAAATCAAATCACAGCGGTTGGTGCAGCGGTTGCTGCCGCAATCACTCAAGCAATTGCTCAAAAAAGTCGTGAAGGCAGTTTGAAATTGAAAGAGTTCGCTCAAAAAAGGATGCTGATCACGGGGGGTACTGGTTCCTTCGGCGGCGCGGTGCTCAAACGTTTTCTGAGCACAGACATCGCTGAAATCCGCATCTTCAGCCGCGATGAGAAAAAGCAGGACGACATGCGCAAACGCTTCGCGCATCCGAAGCTGAAGTTCTACATCGGCGATGTGCGAGACCGTAACAGCGTGGCCGCCGCCATGCGAGGCGTTGACTTCGTTTTCCACGCAGCGGCCCTCAAGCAGGTGCCTTCCTGCGAGTTCCACCCCATGCAGGCGGTGATGACCAACGTGATGGGTACCGAAAATGTTCTGGAGGCGGCTATCTCGGCCGGCGTTCAGCGCGTGGTGTGCCTCAGCACGGACAAAGCGGTCTACCCCATCAACGCCATGGGCATCAGCAAGGCCATGATGGAGAAGGTCATGGTGGCCACCAGCCGCAACCTTGAGAGCAGTGACACGGTGATCTGTGGGACCCGCTACGGTAATGTCATGGCGTCCCGTGGCTCGGTCATACCGCTGTTCGTCGAACAGGTGCTGGCCGGCAAGGCCATCACCATCACCGATCCGAGCATGACCCGCTTCATGATGACGCTCGAGGACGCGGTGGACCTGGTTCTTTATGCATTCAACAACGGGCGCAACGGGGACATCTTCGTGCAAAAGGCGCCAGCGGCCACGGTTGAAGTGCTCACGCAAGCCATGCTGGAACTGCTGAAGCGACCGGAACACCCGGTGCATGAAATCGGGACCCGCCACGGTGAGAAGCTGTACGAAACCTTGCTGGGACGCGAGGAAATGGCCTGCGCCGAGGACATGGGCGACTACTTTCGCGTACCACCGGACGCCCGCGACCTGAATTACGCCAAGTTCGTGGAAGAGGGCGAGCGGCGCCTCACACAAAGCACGCACGGGGAAGACTACAACTCGCACAACACAACGCGTCTGGACGTGGCAGGCATGACATCGCTGCTGCTCAAGCTGGATTTCATACAACGCATCGTCCGCGGAGAAGCCGCTGTCGCGGAGGACTGAGTTCATGAAGGTGCTGATCACCGGCGCCAACGGCTTCATTGGCAAGAATCTGCAGCTTTTCCTGCGGGAGCGCAGGGACACGGAAGTGGTCTGCTACCACCGGGGCAATGAGCCCAGGCAGTTGGTCAACATGCTCGGGGGCGTGGACTTCGTTTTTCATCTCGCGGGTGTCAACCGCCCGCAAGACCCCGCCGAGTTCACGACCGGCAACGCCGATCTGACGAAAGCCTTGTGCGCCGCGGTGACCGCCGTCGCAAAGGCCGAGAACCGAAAGATCCCGATCCTTCACACCTCCTCGACGCAGGCAGTCCAAGACAATCCGTATGGGCTTAGCAAGCGTGAGGCGGAAGCAGCACTGGCTTCGACGGGACGACATCCGCTGGTGCCTGTGCACGTGTTTCGGCTGCCCAATGTCTTCGGCAAATGGGGCCGGCCCCACTACAACTCCGCGGTGGCGACGTTCTGCCACAACATCGCAAGAGGCCTGCCGATCGAGGTCCACAATCCGCAAGCCCCCCTGTCGCTGGTGTACGTCGATGACGTGGTCAACCGTTTCGTTCAGATTATGGATGGCGCTGAGCCCATGATCGGGCCGGACGGCTTCTCATGCGTTCAACCCCAATACACCACGTCGGTGGGTGAGCTCGCACAGCTCCTTCAGGCGTTTCGCGCCAGCCGCGAAACGCTGCTGACCGAGCGGGTCGGCACCGGCCTGATTCGCGCGCTCTACGCGACTTATGTGAGCTACCTGCCCGTGGAGGCGTTTGCCTATGGGATCTCCAGCCACGTTGACAGGCGGGGCGTTTTCGTAGAGATGCTCAAGACGCCGGATTGCGGCCAGTTTTCTTTCTTCACGGCGCATCCCGGGGTCACACGCGGCGGGCATTACCATCACAGCAAAACTGAAAAATTTCTGGTCATCAAGGGCCAAGCGCTCTTCCGCTTCCGCCACATGCAAACCGGGCAGACGCATCAACTCGTGACCACGGGTCAAGAGCCCCAGGTGGTCGAGACAGTACCGGGGTGGACGCACGACATCACGAATACCGGGCCGGACGAGCTGGTGGTCATGCTGTGGGCCAACGAAATATTCGACCGAGTCCGCCCGGATACCTATGACTGCCCCATCTGATCTGACATGCATGGAAAGAATTGAAATGCCGCTGAAGAGACTCAAGGTCATGACCGTGCTAGGGACGCGTCCAGAAATCATCCGCCTTTCGCGAGTGCTCGCGCGCCTGGATGAACATTGCGAGCATGTGCTGGTACACACCGGCCAGAACTACGACTACGAGCTCAACCAGGTTTTCTTTGATGATCTTGGGGTGCGCAAGCCAGACCATTTTCTCGGTAGCGCGGTCAACTCGTCTGGCGCGGCCGAAACCATTGGCAACCTGATCATTGCGGTGGACCGCGTCCTGGCGCAAGCGCAGCCCGATGCGATGCTGGTGCTCGGCGACACGAACAGCTGCCTTTCGGTGATTCCAGCCAAGAAGCGCAAGATCCCCATCTTCCACATGGAAGCAGGTAATCGGTGCTTCGATCAGCGCGTTCCGGAAGAAACCAATCGGCGCATCGTGGACCACACCGCCGACGTCAACCTGACCTACAGTTCAATCGCGCGCGAATACTTGCTCCGTGAAGGACTTCCGCCCGATCTGGTCATCAAGACCGGGAGTCCGATGTACGAGGTACTTACCCACTATCGATCATTTATCGATGCGTCGGACGTGCTTCAGCGCCTTGGACTTGAGAAGGCGCGCTATTTCGTGGTAAGCGCACACCGCGAGGAGAATGTGGATTCCGAGGTGAACTTCCGCAAGCTCGTGGCGACTCTCAATGGAGTTGCAGAACACCACGCGCTGCCCGTGATCGTGTCGACACACCCCAGGACACAGAAGCGGATAGATGCCATGGGGGCTCGCTTCCATGCTCAGGTCCGGCTGCTGAAACCCATGGGCTTCATGGACTACAACCACCTGCAGGTGCACGCGAAGGCCGTGCTGTCCGACAGTGGAACAATCTCCGAAGAAGCCTCCATCCTGAATTTCCCGGCCCTGAATATCCGGGAGGCGCACGAGAGACCCGAAGGCATGGAAGAGGCGGTCGCGATGATGGTTGGCCTGGAGCTAGATCGGGTGCTTCAGGCGCTTTCGATCCTGGAGTCCCAGCCGCGCGGTGATGCACGCCTCGTGGGTCCCGTGGCCGACTACAGCATGCCCAACGTCTCGGACAAGGTCGTGCGCATCATTCACAGCTATACCGACTATGTAAACCGTGTCGTGTGGAAGAAGTGAGCTAGGCGCAAGGTGAAGATTCTTGTCGTCAGCCAGTATTTCTGGCCTGAGAACTTTCGGATCAACGATCTCGTCAAGGAATGGGTGGCCCGGGGGCACTACGTCACCGTGTTGACGGGCAAGCCCAACTACCCGGACGGGCAGGTCTTTCAGGAGTTCGCGCGCGAGCCCGAGCGCTTCAGTCGCTATGAAGGCGCCCGGGTACACCGCGTACCCATGCTGGCCCGCTCACAGGGCGCGGTTCGGCTGATGCTCAACTACCTGAGCTTCGTGATAGGTGGCTGCCTCTGGGGACCGTGGCTGTTGCGTGGCCTGCGCGCCGATGTGATCTTCGTGTACGAGCCGTCACCGATCACGGTCGGCCTCCCGGCCATCCTGCTCGGACGACTCAAGCGGGCTCCTGTGGTCCTGTGGATGCTCGATCTATGGCCGGAGACCTTGGCGGCGGTCGGGGCCGTGCGTTCCCCTGGCGTGTTGCGAATGGTGGGCCACCTCGTCAGCTTCATCTACAACCGTTGCGCCCTGGTACTGGGGCAGTCGCGGGCCTTTATCGACAGCATCGGCCACTACTGCCGGGACCGCTCGAAGGTCCGCTACTTTCCCAGCTGGGCGGAGAGCCTGTTCCTGCAAGCCGATGGGGCACGAGCGCCTGAAGTGCCCACGGCCACCGACACCTTCAGCATTCTCTTCGCCGGAAACATCGGAGAGGCCCAGGACTTTCCTTCCATCCTGGATGCCGCCGAAATGCTACGGCACAACGAACGCGTCCGATGGCTGATCGTGGGCGATGGACGTCGTTTCGAATGGGTCAAGGGCGAAATAGTGCGACGACAGCTGCACGAGCGCGTGCTGCTGCTGGGGCGTTTTCCAGTCGAGAGAATGCCGTCTTTCTACGCACACGCCGACGCGCTCATCGCTTCGCTGAAAGCCGATCCGACCTTCAGCATGACGATACCGGGCAAGGTGCAGTCCTACCTGCTGGCCGGCAAGCCCATCCTGGGCATGCTCGATGGCGAGGGGGCAAGCGCCATCGAGGCGGCGGGAGCAGGTCTGGTCTGCCCTGCCGGCGACGCACAGGGTTTGGTGAGCGCCATCGAGTGCATGGCAGGCATGAGCCCCGAAGAGCGCTTGGCCATGGGCACACGTGGCCGCCAGTACGCCGAGGGCGAGTTCGACCGGGACCGCCTGATGGATCGGCTACTGGCCTTCTTTTCGGAAGTGGTTGCGGCATCCCCGCACAAGGCGAAACCCCGATGACACTGCTCATCACTGGTGCCGGCGGCTTCGTCGGGCGTACGCTTTGCCATCAGGCCCGCGGCCGCGGCTTTGAGGTTCTTGCAGTCGCGCGCGCGTCGGCACACGCGCCTGCGCGTCCCGACAGGCTGTCGATCGCATCTATCGATGGGGAGACACCATGGGCTTCGGCGCTTGAGGGCGTGCGGATGGTCCTCCACCTCGCTGCTCGTGTGCACGTCATGGACGACCCCTCGGCAGACCCGCTAACGGCGTTTCGCCAGACCAACACCGCTGGCACACTCCACCTCGCCCGCCAGGCCGCCGCCGTCGGAGTACGCCGCTTCGTCTTCGTGAGCTCCATCAAAGTCAACGGCGAGTGCACGGCAGCAGGTCAGCCATTCACAGCAACCGACGCCCCCGCCCCGCAGGACCCCTACGGCATCTCCAAAATGGAAGCCGAGCAAGGCTTGCGCCAAATCGCCGCAGAAACCGGCATGGAAGTCGTCATCATCCGCCCGCCCCTGGTCTACGGCCCAGGCGTCAAAGCCAACTTCGCATCCCTGATGCGCGCCGTTCAACGCGGCATCCCCCTGCCGCTGGCCAGCGTCACCCACAACCGCCGCAGCTTCGTCGCCCTGGACAACCTGGTCGACGTGCTCATCACCTGCGTCGACCACCCCGCCGCCGCCAACCAGACCTTTCTGGTCAGCGACGGCGAAGACTTGTCAACCACCGACCTGCTGCGCCGCTTGGGCCATGCCATGAACAAGCCTGCCCGTCTCTTCCCGGTCCCGCCTTCACTGCTTCAATTCGGAGCCAACCTGCTGGGCAAAGGCGACATGGCGCAGCGCCTGCTGGGCAACCTCCAGGTCGACATCGACCACACCCGCAACACCTTGAACTGGACTCCACCCTTGTCGGTCGACGAAGGTCTGCGGCGTGCGGTGGCGGGGCTCGCTCCGTGATCAAGCGCCTCTTTGACCTGGCCCTGGCACTCCCGGCGGCGCTGGTGTTGCTGATGCCCGTGGCCAGCATAGCGCTGGCGGTACGGCTCACGTCGCCCGGTCCCGCGCTGTACTGGAGCGACCGCGTCGGTCGCCGCAACCAGATCTTCAAGATGCCCAAGTTCCGCAGCATGCGGGTGGACACGCCCGCCGTGGCCACGCACCTGCTGACCGACCCGGCAAAGTACCTCACGCCCATCGGCTCCTTTTTGCGCAAGAGCAGCCTGGACGAATTGCCCCAGCTGTGGAGCATCATCAAGGGCGACATGAGCTTTGTGGGCCCTCGCCCCGCGCTGTTCAACCAGCACGACCTGATCGCCTTGCGCACCGAGCACGGCGTGAACGAACTGGTGCCGGGCTTGACGGGCTGGGCACAGGTGAATGGTCGCGACGAACTGCCGATTCCACAGAAGGTGGCGCTGGACGCGGAGTACTTGCGCCGTCAAACTCTAACTTTCGACATTCGCATCTTGTGGATGACGTTTGTAAAGGTGTTGCGCCGCGACGGCGTGACCCACTAAAACAATGAACAACAGGGACTCGGAGACATTTGCGGCGACCACGCTGCTGGACATGCCACGTGTGGCCAAGCGTCTGGTCGCGCTCTCCGTGGACGTGGCGCTGTGCGTCCTCACCGTGTGGCTGGCTTTGTGCCTGCGGCTGGAGCACTGGGTGCGGCTGGAACCCGTGCACGGCTGGGCCATGGCGGGTTCGGTGCTGATGGCGCTGCCGCTCTTCATCCGATTCGGCCTGTACCGTGCCATCTTTCGGTACGCGGGCTGGAACGCCATGGTCAGCCTGATGCAGGCCATGACCTTGTACGGCCTTTTTTACGCCATCTTGTTCACAGTGATCAGCGTGCCGGGCATTCCACGCACGGTCGGTGTGATCCAGCCGCTCTTGTTGATGGCTTTTGTAGGCTTCAGCCGGGTGGTGGTGCGCTACTGGCTCGGCGGCCTCTATCGCTCTGTGCTCCAGCGAAAAGAAATGCCGGGCGTGTTGATTTACGGCGCGGGTGCAGCCGGCCGCCAACTGGCTGGCGCACTCGCCCGTGGTACCGAGCACCGCTTGCTGGGCTTTCTGGACGACGACGCCCAACTGCATGGCAACAGCCTGGACGGTCGCACGGTCTACCCGCCATCGGCGCTGCCCCGGCTCATCCCCGAATTGGGCGTGACCGATCTGCTGCTCGCGCTGCCCTCGGTCACCCACCAGCGGCGCCTGCAGGTGCTGGAGTCCTTGCGACACCTGCCGGTACGGGTGCGCACCATGCCCGGCATGTCGGACCTGGCCGCGGGGCGGGTGAGCCTGAACGACGTGCGTGAACTGGAGATTGAAGACCTGCTGGGCCGCGAGCCGGTGACGCCTGATGCGATGCTTCTTCAGCGGCTGGTGCACGACAAGGTGGTGCTCGTCACCGGTGCCGGCGGCAGCATCGGCAGTGAACTTTGCCGGCAGATCGCTGCCTGCCGGCCGCTCACACTGCTGCTGGTGGAAAACTCCGAGTTCGCGCTTTACCAGATCCACCACGAACTCACAGCGCTGGTGGGGGGCCAGGTCGATCCGCTGGATGTGGAAGAAGGCGACGCGGCCGCACCCATGGCGGTGACGTTGGTGCCGCTGCTCGCCTCGGTGCAAGACGCCGAGCGCATGGCGCAGATCATGCAAACTTGGCGACCGCACGCGGTGTACCACGCCGCCGCCTACAAACACGTGCCGCTGGTGGAGCACAACCCGGTGCAAGGATTGCGCAACAACGTGTGGGGCACCCTGGTGTGCGCACGCAGTGCGCAGGCTGCGGGCGTGAGCCATTTCGTGCTCATCAGTACCGACAAGGCCGTGCGCCCGACCAACATCATGGGTGCGAGCAAGCGCATGGCCGAGATGGTGCTGCAAGCCCTGGCGGCCGAGCCGGGCGCCACCACGTTTTCCATGGTGCGCTTCGGCAACGTGTTGGGCTCCAGCGGCTCGGTCGTGCCGCTGTTCCGCCGGCAGATCAAGAACGGTGGACCGATCACACTCACCCACCCCGACATCACCCGCTATTTCATGACCATTCCTGAGGCCGCCCAGCTCGTGATTCAGGCCGGCGCCATGGCACAGGGTGGCGACGTGTTCGTGCTCGACATGGGCCAGCCGGTGCGCATCATGGACCTGGCGCAGCGCATGGTCGAGCTCTCGGGCCTGCAGGTGAAAAACGAGCAGAACCCCACTGGCGACATCGCCATCGAAACGACCGGTTTGCGCCCCGGCGAGAAGCTGTACGAGGAGTTGCTGATCGGCGACGACACACAGCCCACGCAACACCCGCGCATCCTGCGTGCGCGCGAAGCGTTCAGGCCCTGGATCGAGTTCGAACACACCTTGCAGGTGCTTGATCAGGCGCTGTCGGCTCAGGACGTGCCGGCGGCCCGTGCCTTGCTGCAAGCTTGTGTTCATGGCTATCAGCCCACCGGCGACGTGGTCGACTGGGTGCACACCACAGGAGCGCACAACATGACCGCCTCCCACCCTCGGCAACTGCATTGAGCGCTGGCAAAAAAAAGCCACCTTGCGGTGGCTTTTGAAAGTCCTTGAAGGGACGTCGTTGGGAGACCAGTTTCAAACGCGCTGGGCGACGTGTGGGTTTTGCCGGGTCTGTTCTTCGACATGTTGTGACAGCAACAGTTCCCATTGTGCTGTGCGAATGACCGTTCGGCCATCCCCAATCTGGGGGAGTTGGCTCGGTTTCGAATACGAAAGCAGCACAGCGCTTAGGTCATATTCACCAAAAAAGTCAGAGCGGCAGGCTGACCACGAAACGGGCTCCGCCACCGGGTCGGTCTTCGCAATGCACGCGCCCACCGTGGCGCTCGACGATGGTCTTGACCAGCGACAGGCCCAGACCCACACCACCCTCTCGCTCGCTGGCGCCGGGCAGGCGGTAGAAGGCTTCAAAGATGCGTTCGCGCAAGGCGGCCGGCACACCCGGGCCGCGGTCCTCCACCCACAACACCGCGGTGGGTGCCACACCTTGTTCAACCGAGAGCCGCAGGCGCACATCGGCCTCGGCGCCGGGTGCGTCGGAGCTGCCTGCTGCACGTCCATAGCGCCGTGCATTCTCCAGCAGGTTGCGCAACACACGGCGCAGCAGCTTGGCATGGCCTTGCGCCAGCACCGGCGGCGTGCCCGGCGCGATCTCCAGATCGGCCGCAGTGCGCGCGCATTCTTCCGCCGCCAGGCCCACCAGATCCACCTCTTCGGTGGGCCCCAGGGTCGACGCATCACTGGCGTCGCGCAGGTCCAGGCGGCTCGCGAGCAGGATCTCGTCGATGAGCTGGTCCAGCTCGTCGATGCTGCGCGCCATCTCGCTGCGCTGCTGCGCTCCCACGCCGTCGCGCCCCAAGAGCTCCAGCCCCATGCGGATGCGGGCCAGCGGCGAACGCAGTTCGTGCGAAGCATTGGCCAACAGGGACTTGTGCGACTTCACCAGCGTCTGCACGCGCTCGGCGGCGGCGTTGAAACGTTCGGCCAGAAACGCCACCTCGTCCTGTCCCTGCACCGGCAGGCGGGTAGACAGATCGCCATCGCCCCAGCGCTCCACGCCCTTTTGCAAACCCTCCAGCCGCTTGGTCAGGCGCCGCACGATGGGGTAGGCGCCCAGCGCCACAGCCAGGGCCACAAAGCCCAGCAGCCACGCAAAACCGGTCGGCGTCTGCAACCAGGCGGGGGCACGGCGGCCCGGGTTGTTCTCGGGTCGGTTGGGGCGGGGCAGCAGCACAAACAGCTTCTGCCCATCGTTCATCACCACCTCGAACTCCCAACCTCCACCCGGAACACGCACCGCGCGCGCGGGCGCTTCGCCGATCACATCGAGCGCGGCATTGCGAATCACGATCGTGCGCGTCACGCGTGCATCGCGCTCGGCCCGGTCTTGATCCAGCGCCCGCTGCCACAGCCAGCCTGCGGACAGCGTGAGCACTATGACGGCCGCGACCACCGCGAGCCAGATGCGCAGGTAGAGCTTGGAGACGAAGAAGGCCTTCAATCTTGTTGCTTCGCAAAAACGTAGCCCACGCCGCGCACGGTGAGGATGCGTTTGGGGTCTTTGCTGTCGACCTCGATGGCGTTGCGGATGCGGCCGATGTGCACGTCGATCGAGCGGTCGAAAGCCTCGAGTTCGCGCCCGCGCACGGCTTCCATGATCTGGTCTCGGGTGAGCACGCGGCCTGCACGCTCTGCCATGGCCACCAGCAAATCGAACTGGTAGGACGTGAGTTCACTCGCCTGGCCAGCCACCTGCACGGTGCGCGCGTCGCGGTCGATATCGAGCGAGCCGAAGCGCATCACCGGCGTGCTGCGCGACACGCTGGCGCTGCCCGTTTCGCCACGGCGGCGCAGCACCGCGCGCACACGGGCCAGCAGCTCGCGCGGCTCGAAGGGTTTGGGCAAATAGTCGTCGGCGCCGAGTTCCAGGCCGATGATGCGGTCCATGGGGTCGCCCTTGGCGGTGAGCATGAGCACCGGCACACGGGCCACGTCGCCCTGCAGCGCGCGGATGCGGCGGCACACTTCCAGCCCGTCGATGCCCGGCATCATGAGGTCCAGGATCACCAGCTCGGGCTGGATGAGCTGCAGCTGCTCCAGGCCGGCTTCACCATCGGCGGCATGGGTCACCTCGAAGCCCGATTGGCCGAGGTACTCCACGACCATCTTCGCCAGACGGGCGTCGTCTTCAATCATCAGCAGCTGGGATGTCATGGATGTGGGGTGTGGTCAGGTAGCGGAAAGCCGCAAGGGTGAGGCACCGGTGTGAACATGGCTTGTGGTCGGCGTAAAGAAAGGTGAACGCGGTGCACGTTCAAGGACGTTGCCCCACGGGAGCGACGCGCGAGGCGAGCCAGACCAGCAGCAGCACCGGCACGCCCAGGCACGCGGTGGCCGTGAAGAAAGTCGGGTAGTCGTAGGTGTCCACAAACGCCCCCGAATAGCCCGCCAGCCATTTGGGCGCCAGCAGCATCATGGAGCTGAACAGCGCGTATTGGGTGGCCGAGTAGCTCACATTCGTCAAGCCCGACAGGTAGGCGATGAAGGCGGCAGAGGCCACCCCCGCGCTCAGGTTGTCGGCCGAGATCACCAGGATCAGCGCAGTCACATCGTGTCCATGGCCGGCCAGCCAGGCAAACAGCAGGTTGCTCGCGGCCGAGAGCACGGCGCCGAGCATGAGCACGCGCATGACACCGAGCTTGAGCGACAGTGCGCCGCCAATGAATGCCCCCACCAGCGTCATGATCACGCCGAAGACCTTGGTGACCGCGGCCACCTCGTCCTTGGTGTAGCCCATGTCCACATAAAACGGGTTGGCCATGATGCCCATGACCACGTCACTGATGCGGTAGACACCGATGAGCGCGAGGATCAACACCGCCTGCTTGCCATAGCGTTTGAGGAAATCGGCAAAGGGCTCGACCAGCGCACTTCGCAGCCACTCGGCGGCGTTCTTCGACGGCGGCAACACCACGTGTGCCGGCTCGCGCGAAAACAGCACGGTGAACACACCCACCAACATGCTCGCAGCCATCACGAGGTAGGCCGTCGTCCACGCGGCTTGCTGGTACAGCACACCCGGCGCTGCGCCCGCCGCCGCGGCCACCGGTGCCACCTCGGCGCGCGCCGCGATCCACAACACACCAGCGCCAGCCCAGATCATGGCCAGGCGGTAGCCGGTCTGGTAGGTCGCAGCCAGCGCACCCTGGTGGCGCGCGTCGGCGGACTCGATGCGAAACGCATCCAGCGCAATGTCTTGCGTGGCTGAAGCAAACGCCACAGCGAGCGCGCACCACACCACCATGGTCAAACCGGTCCGTGGATCGGACAAAGCCATGCCGACCAGCGAGGCCATGATGAGGCCTTGCGAAAGCAGCAGCCAGCTTCGGCGCCGGCCCAGCCAACGCGTGAGCAACGGCAGCGGCAGGCGGTCCACCAGCGGCGCCCAGCACCACTTGAACGCATAGGCCAGACCGACCCAGCTGAGGTAGCCGATGGTCGTGCGGTCCAGGCCGGCCTCGCGCAATCGAAAGCTCAAGGTGCCCAGCACGAGCAGCAGCGGCAGCCCGGCGGAGAAACCGAGTGCGAACATGCGCAGGCTGGCCGGCTCCAGGTACACGCGCAGGGTTTCGCCCCAGGTCGGGCTGGGCTGCGGCGTCGGTTCGGCGGCCGACGGGCTTGTCACGGAGGCGGGAGGAGACATCGGCGGGCCGTAGAAAAGATAGGGTTCACCGATGTGGGCACACCCGCACGGCTTTGACTATTATTCACCCATGTGTTTCATCTGCGACTTCAAGTCTGACCACGCCCCCGCACCGCGGCCCGAACATGTCTGGTCGGCCCGCCGTGGCTTCCTGCTGGCGGGCACCGCCGCTGCGGCCGGCGCCGTGTTGCCAGCCGCGGCCCAGGTCGACGTGGGCCAGGCTTCGGCCCTGCGCAACCTCGTGCCGGCCGAAGAGCTGGAGGCGGCGGCCAACCAGCAATACGCACAGATGATGAACGAGGCCAACGCCAAAAAGGCGCTGCTGCCCACGGGTCACGCCGAGGTGCAACGGCTGCGCAACATCGCGCGCCGCATCATTCCGCACTCACCACAGTGGAACAAACGCGCCAGCAGCTGGAAGTGGGAAGTCAACCTGATCCGCAGCGACCAGATCAACGCCTTCTGCATGCCGGGCGGCAAGATCGCGTTCTACACCGGCATTCTTGAAAAGTTGCAACTCACCGACGACGAGACCGCCATGATCATGGGCCACGAAATGGCCCATGCGCTGCGCGAACACGCGCGCGCCCGGGTGGCCAAGAGCAGCGCGACCAGCATCGGCCTGTCGATCGCTGCGCAGCTGTTTGGTCTGGGCCAGTTGGGCGATGTGGCGGCCAACCTGGGCACGCAGTTGCTCACGCTCAAGTTCAGCCGCGAAGACGAAACCGAGGCCGACCTGGTGGGTCTTGAGCTCGCAGCGCGCTCCGCTTACCGGCCACAGGCCAGCGTGAGTTTGTGGCAGAAGATGGCGTCAGCGGGTGGCGGGGCGGGTCCCGGCTTTCTGTCCACCCACCCCAGCGGCCCCAACCGCATCCGCGAACTGGAGGCCAACGTCCCCCGCGTGCAAGGCCTGTACGAACAGGCCCGCAAGGGTTGATCCCGCTCAGTTGAGCAGGCGCTCGGGGTTGGCGTCGAGCTTGGAGAGTGCGTCGCGTGTGGCGCGCACGGTGAGCGCCTCTTCTTCACTCGGCACCAGCAGCCCCGCCTGCAGGTACGACGCGACCCGCGTGGCCTGGATCAGGAAACAACGGCCACCATTGGTGACGAACAGGTAGAGCTGGCCGCGCTGGCTGCGCCAGGCCAGTTGCACGCTGTTGAGCTTGCCGTTGTGGTCCAGGCCGAACCACGAACCGATCTGTAGCTCGACCGCCCACGAGCGCATGGCCTCGTTGGGCTGGCTGCCACCCTGGTTGATCACCTCGATGTTGCTGGCGTCCACGCCGGTGATCATCTCGATGCTCTCGTTGTCCAGATCCAGGTCGCCCAGCCCGTTGGCCGGCAAATACTCTTCGAGGTTGGCCAGGCGGTCGGAGAGGTTGTCGAGCTGCTCCTGGGAGATGGCCTCGGTGCGCGACATGAAGGCATCGGCCAGCGTGTCGCTCACCGACTTGATGTGCTGGTCCTGCATGCCGGTGGTGAAGCCCAACAGACCCATGCCCTGGCGCAGACGCTGCAGCAAGGCAGGCAGCTGCTGGATCACGCGGGCGCGGTCGTCGCGGTTGGGCTTGGCACTCGCCGCCCACAGCAGGTCGGAAGCCACCTGTTTGAGCGCGCTGGTCTCTTCGTGGCGCAGACCGTACTTCACGCTGGACACGGCCAGCACGTCGACCCACACCTTGAAGAGGAAGTCGCGCACCTCGTCGCGCACCGGCACGTCGTCCAGCAGCTTGCGCAACTCGATCGTGTACTGGACCGACAAGGTTTCCTTCTGCTCGACCTGCTGCGCCACGCTCACGAAGCGGCTGGCACTGCCTTGTTCGCTGAGGTAGGTGGACAAGAATTTCTGGAACTCGTCGAACACCAGCTGAAAGACGCGCCGACCGGTTTCGGGGTATTGCTCGATCACCTGCACCACGCGCTTGATCTCGGCTTCCAGCGCAGCCGAGCTCACGTTGGACTCGAACCCCATCACGCACGATCCCATGCGGTCGATCAGGCGGCGGGCCGGGTGTTGCAGGGCACTGAAAAACTCGGGTTCGGCCAGTGCCACGCGCAAGACCGGGATCTGCAAACGGGCGAACCACACGCGCACGCTGGGCGGAATGCGCTCTTCGGCCAGGATGCTCTGGAACATGAGGGCCACCACTTCGATGGTGGCTTTCTCCGTGGGGGTGCTCGCGGCCTGCTTGAGCTCGGCCGTGCGCTGTCGCAACACCACCGCCGCTTTTTCAACGTGCGTGGCATCCATGTACACGGCGCCAGGGCGGCTGTTGCCCGAGACGTAGAAGCCCGCGCCGGCGCTGTCACCCGGCACCACCCGTTGCATGGCCTGCGCCAGGCCCGGCGAGGGTGGCAGGATCTGCGTGGCTTCGAACTCACCGCCGACCTTGTCGATCAGCATGCGGCGCAAGCGGCCCACCACGCCCTGGGCGCGCATGCGCGCACGGGCCAGAGGTGATGCGCTGGTCATCATGCGGGTCTCGTCCTGCACACCCATGCTGGAGGAACCAGGGGTGCTTGGACGACTTGCCGGGCCAGAGCCACCGAAGTCGCTCTGGCCGGCATTTGGAGCTGCGCCTGGATGGGTGCCTGCCGGTCGGAACCCTTCACCCGCACCACCGGATCGAGCAACGCCTCCAGGCGGGACGCGTGCGCCCACCGGACTGGACTGCGGTGGCGCGGCGGGCGGACCCTCGGCGCGCGAGCCGGGAGCGCGTCTGACCAGCGCCTGCAGGTCGATTTCCTTCATCACGCCGCTGGCGACCAGGAATTCGTTGGCCGCCTTGTAGGCGTCGTGCAGCTTGAGCGTCATGACCGGTGCCAGTGCGTCCTGCACCAGGGCCCAACCATCACGGGTCATCTCGGATTCGAGCCACTGGTCCACCAGGATGCGGGCGGTCACATCGGGCAGCAACACGTCGCCGCGCGACAACTCCTGGCGCTTTTCCAGGTGCTGCACGCGCAGCCGCAGTTCGTTGAGTTCGGTGGACGCCTTTTCCAGCACCCGCATGGCCAGGCGCGAGGCCATGATCTGGTCGTCAATGGCGCCTTCGGCCACGAGCTCGAGCGCGCCCGACATGCTGATGGGCTGACCGCTGCTGGAGGTGCGTGGCAACAAGGTGCGCTGCAGCGCCTTGCGGCTCTGGTTGAGCCAGGTGGTCTGGTGCTTCTGGAAAGCGGTCCAAGCGTCGCGCCGGGCCTGCATGTCGCGCGCCGAGCCGGCTTGGTCGAGGATGGAGGTCAGGCGCGTGTCGCAGGCCTTGACCATTTCGGGAAGGGCACGTCCCACATGAACCACGAAGAGTTCACGTGCCTGTTTGGCCAGGGAAGAGACGTGCTGATCGGGGGGAGACACAATGCTTTCAGTATGACATGAAAGATTTCAGCGCCCCGAAGTTAAGGTGCTCACAAAGGGTATGCCCGACGAGGTGTTCGCGCTTAAACCACAGCGCCTGCGTTGGGGTCGTCCGGATCACCTTCGTTCTTGCTGCTGGACTTGATCAGGTCTTCCCGTTTGATGCCCAGCCACATCGCCATGGCCGCGCCCACGAACACCGACGAGTAGATGCCGAAACAGATGCCGATGGTCAGGGCGAGCGCAAAGTAGAACAGCGTGGGGCCGCCGAACAGCAGCATGGACAGCACCATGATCTGGGTGGAGCCGTGCGTGATGATGGTGCGGCTGATGGTCGACGTGATTGCGTGGTCGATGATCTGCTGCGTGTTCATCTTGCGCTGCTTGCGGAAGGTCTCGCGGATGCGGTCGAAGATCACCACCGATTCGTTGACCGAATACCCCAGCACGGCGAGCACAGCGGCCAGCACGGCCAGCGAAAACTCCCACTGGAAGAAGGCAAAAAAGCCCAGGATGATGATCACGTCGTGCAGGTTGGCGACGATGGCCGAGACCGCGTACTTCCACTCAAACCGGAAGGCCAGATAGATCATGATTCCCACGATCACCAGCCCCAGTGCCATGAGGCCGCTGGAGACCAGCTCCTGCCCCACCTGCGGCCCCACGAACTCGGTGCGGCGCAGTTCCACCGCGGGGTTTTGCGCCTTCAGCGCAGCCAGCACGGTTTCACTCTGTTGACCGGACGACTGGCCAGCCTGCACCGGCAGGCGCAACAACACGTCGCGCGACGTACCGAAGTTCTGCACCGGCACGTCGGCATAGCCCAGGCCTTCGATCACCTTGCGCACCGACTCCAGATCGGCAGGCTGCTCGTAGGCAACCTCCATGACGGTGCCGCCGGTGAATTCCACCGACAGATGCAAGCCCCGGGTGGTGAGAAAAAAGACCGCGAGAACGAACGTGATGAACGAGATGGCGTTCAGCACGATCGCGTGCTTCATGAACGGGATGTCCTTGCGGATGCGAAAGAGTTCCATGCTGCAATCCTCGTTCAGTCGGCCTTGATGGCGGGGGTCTTGTCATCCGGGCGCCACACGGTCCCGATGGAGACCGTCTTGAGCTTCTTCTGCCGGCCGTACCAGAGGTTGACCAGGCCACGCGAGAAAAACACCGAGGAGAACATGCTCGTGACAATGCCCAGGCAGTGCACCACCGCAAAACCGCGCACCGGACCGGAGCCAAAGATCAACAAAGCCAAGCCCGCGATCAGCGAGGTGACGTTGGAGTCCAGGATGGTGCCCCAGGCGTGGTCGTAGCCGGTGTTGATCGCCACCTGCGGTGAAGAACCACGGCGCAGCTCTTCGCGCACACGTTCGTTGATCAGCACGTTGGAGTCGATCGCCATGCCCAGCGCCAGCGCCATGGCCGCAATGCCGGGCAAGGTGAGCGTGGCCTGCAGCATGGACAGGAGCGACACCAGCAACAGCAGGTTGAAGGCCAGCGCGATGCTGGAGAACATGCCGAAGAGTGCGTAGTAGACGCACATGAAGACCACGATGACCGCAAAGCCCCAGATCACGCTGTTGAAGCCTTTTTCGATGTTCTCGGCACCCAGGCTGGGGCCGATGGTGCGTTCTTCGACGATTTCCATGGGCGCGGCGAGCGAGCCGGCGCGCAGCAGCAGGGCCGTGTCGCTGGCTTCCACGCTGGTCATGGCGCCGGAAATCTGCACCCGACCGCCGCCGATTTCACCGCGGATCACCGGGGCCGTGACCACCTCGCCCCGGCCTTTTTCAAACAGGATGATCGCCATGCGCTTGCCCACGTTTTCGCGGGTCACATCGCGGAAGATGCGTGCGCCCTTCGCGTCCAGCGTGAGGTGCACGGCGGCTTCCTGGGTCTGGCTGTCAAAGCCGGCCTGCGCATCGGTGAGGTTTTCGCCGGTCAGCAGCACGTCGCGCTTGACGATGACGGGTTGGCCGTTGCTCTCGGGATAGCGCTCGGAGCCGAAGGGCACCGGGCCGGTGCCGCGTTCGGCCGCCTGGCCTTCGGATGATTCGTCGACCATGCGCACTTCCAGCGTGGCGGTACGCCCCAGGATGTCCTTGGCCTTGGCGGTGTCCTGCACGCCGGGCAGCTGCACCACGATACGGTCTGCACCCTGCTGCTGGATCACCGGCTCGGCCACGCCGAGTTCGTTGATGCGGTTGTGCAGGGTGGTGATGTTCTGCTTCAAGGCCTGGTCTTGCACCAGGCGCGCCGCTTCCGGCTTGATGGTGGCCACCATCCGCACGCCGGTTCCATCGGGCGTCTCGGCCACCACGAGATCGGGAAACTGGTCCTGGATCAGGCCACTGACGGCCTGCGCGGTCTGGGCGTCGGGCGCGCGCAGCTCGATGGTCTGCCCGCTGCGGTTGATGCCGCCGTGGCGCACACCTTTTTCACGCAAGGCGCTGCGCAGGTCGGCGGTCAACACATCGGCACGGCGCTGCAAGGCCGCGGGCATGTCGACCTGGAGCATGAAGTGCACGCCACCGCGCAAGTCCAGGCCGAGGTACATGGGCGAGGCGCCCAGCGAGATCAGCCATGCGGGTGTGCGCGGCAGCAGATTGAGCGCGACCACGTGGCCGGCGTCGGCCGGATCGGGGTTGAAGGCCTTTTCCAGCGCGTCGCGCGCCTTAAGCTGGTCGTCGGTGTTCTCGAAGCGGGCCTTGACCGAATTGGCATCCAGCTGGATCAACGCGGCCTGAACGCCTTGCGCCGCCAGCGCCTGCTCCACCCGGGTCACCGTGCCGCTGTCGATGCGCACCGTGGAACGGGCCGCCGACACCTGCACGGCGGGCGACTCGCCGAACAGGTTGGGCAGCGCATAGATCGCACTGATCAGCAGGGCGACCACAAGGATCGCGTACTTCCACAGCGGGTAACGGTTCATGGTGATGCCGGCCCTGGAGGCCGCAAATGTGTCAGCGGGATCGGTGGAGGGGCGGGTTGAAAACGCGAAGGGCGGTCAAACCGCCCCATCGCATCATCAGACGCTTTTCAGCGTGCCCTTGGGCAGCACCTGAACCACGGCGGTGCGTTGCATCTGGACTTCCATGCCGTCGGCAAGTTCCACGCCGACGTAGATTTCGCCGATCTTGGAAACCTTGCCGAGGAAGCCACCGGCGGTCACCACTTCGTCGCCTTTGGCCAGGGCTTCCACCATGGCCTTGTGCTCCTTCTGGCGCTTCATCTGCGGGCGGATCATCACGAAATACAGCACCACGAACATCAACACCAGCGGCAGCATGCCCAGGATGGTGGATTGGGTGTCGCCACCGGTGGCGGCTTGGGCGTAAGCGGAGGAAATGAACACGAGCGGTCTCCAACAGGTTCAGGATCAGGAAAAGGTCGAGCGCCCGGCCCCCGCTGCGAGCGGTGCCGGGCGCTGGAACACAACCGGCGATTGTATGCCGGGGGGTGTGTTGGCGCGATGGGCCAAAGGCCCTCGGCTCAGGCGGCTTTGGCCAGGGCGCTCAAGCCGGCGGGCTGGCGCCATTGGGTCAGCAATCCGTCGCGGCGCGTGCGGGCCGCGGCCAGGTTGCGCTCCTTCACATGCCCGAAGCCCTTGATGTGCTCCGGAATGCGCGCAATCTCCACCGCCAAATCCAGGTTGGTCGCAGCGAGCTGGGGCAGCAGCGCCTCGATGTCGGCGCGGTACTGCGCAATCAACGCGCGCTCGGTGCGGCGCTCTTCGGTGCGGCCAAAGATGTCCAGCGCGGTGCCGCGCAGTCCCTTGAAGCGCGCCAGCCACTTGAACGCCGTGAACATGTAAGGGCCAAACGGCTGCTTGACCAGTTCGCCACGCTCGTTCTTCTTGGCGATCAGCGGAGGTGCCAGGTGCACCTTGAGCTTGAAATCGCCTTCGAACTGGCTCGCCAGGCGGGCGTGGAAGGCCGGATCGCTGTGCAGGCGTGCGACCTCGTACTCGTCCTTGTAAGCCATGAGTTTGAAGAGGTTGCGCACCACGGCCTCACTCAGCGTGGTTTTGCCCAGAGGCGCCTCGGCCGCGCGCACGCGGGCGACGAAGCGCTGGTACTCGGCAGCGTAGGCGGCGTTCTGGTAGCCGGTGAGGAACTCGACACGGCGGGCGACCAGGTCGTCGAGCGACTCGCGCTTCTTGAACTGGATCACCTGTTCACCGGCGCCGGCCTTCTGCCACAGGGCCGCCACGGCCTGCGGGTTGTGCGCGGCACGACGACCCCATTCAAACGCGGCCTTGTTCTTGTCCACCTGCACGGCGTTGAGCTCGATCGCGCGCATCAGCGAGGCCAGCTCCAGCGGCAACCAGCCCTTTTGCCAGGCGTAGCCCAGCATCATGGGGTTGGTGTACAGGCTGTCGCCCATCAGGCGGGTGGCGGCGGTTTCGGCGTCGAACGCGCCCACCGACTCGGTGCCCAGGCTGTGCACCAGGGCGTCCACGCAGGCTTGCGCCGGGTTCTGCCAGTCGGGGTTCTTCACGAAGGCTGCCGTGGGCGTGGCGCTCACGTTCAGGGCCACGTGCGTGCGGCCGGCGCGCAGGCGCTGCCAGGTTTCCTTGTTGGCGCTCACGATGGGGTCGCAGCCGATGATCAGGTCGGCCGAGGCGGAGGCGACGCGCGTGGTGCGGATGTCGTCCTGCCGCGCACCGATGAGCACATGGCTCCAGGTCGCGCCGCCCTTTTGCGCCAAGCCCGCCGCGTCCTGCGTGACGATGCCCTTGCCTTCCAGGTGCGCGGCCACACCGAGCAGCTGGCCGATGGTGATGACACCCGTGCCGCCGACGCCGGCCACGATCACGCCCCAGGCTTCCGAACCGAGCGCGGGCAACCGGGGCGCGGGCACAACGCCGCCGGTCCATTCGGCAGCGGCGCCCTTCTTGTCCTTCTTGCGCAGCTGACCGCCCTCGACCGTGATGAAGCTCGGGCAGAAGCCCTTCACACACGAGTAGTCCTTGTTGCAGCTGCTCTGGTTGATGGTGCGCTTGCGGCCGAACTCGGTCTCCAGCGGCTCCACCGACAGGCAGTTGGACTGCACACCGCAGTCGCCGCAGCCCTCGCACACCAGCTCGTTGATCACCACGCGCTTGGCCGGGTCCACGAGCGTGCCCCGTTTGCGGCGGCGGCGCTTTTCGGTGGCGCAGGTCTGGTCGTAAATGATGACCGTGGTGCCCTGGATCTCGCGGAACTCCTTCTGCACCGCATCGAGCAGGTCGCGGTGCTGGATGGCGATGCCCTCGGGCAGGCCTTTCACGCCGTCGTACTTCTCGGGCTCGTCGGTCACGATGGTGATCTTGACCGCGCCTTCGGCGCGCATGCTCTGCGCGATCTGCACCACGCTGTGGCCCTCGGGACGCTCGCCCACCTGCTGGCCGCCGGTCATGGCCACGGCGTCGTTGTAGAGGATCTTGTAGGTGATGTTCACACCCGCAGCGATGCTCTGGCGCACCGCCAGCAGGCCGCTGTGGAAGTAGGTGCCGTCGCCCAGGTTGGCGAACATGTGCTGGTCTTTGCTGAACGGCTGCTGGCCGACCCACGGCACGCCCTCGCCGCCCATCTGGGTGAAGCCCACGGTGGCGCGGTCCATCCAGATCGTCATGAAATGGCAGCCGATGCCGGCCATGGCGCGCGAGCCTTCGGGTACGCGTGTGCTGGTGTTGTGCGGGCAGCCCGAGCAGAACCAGGGCTGGCGCTCGGCGCCGGCCACACCCTGCGTGAGCAGCGTCTGCATGGACTGTTCCTGAGCGGTCAGGATGGCGAGTTGCGCGTCGATGCGCGCCATCACGTCCTCGGGCACCTGGCCCATCTTCTTCAAGCGCTTGGCGATGGCGCGCGCGATGATCGCGGGCGACAGGTCGGCGTTGGCGCGCAGCAGGGTGCGCTCGCTCGGGTTGGGCATGCTCCACTCGCCGCCACTGAAGTCGCCTTCGACCTCCTCGAACTTGCCCAGCACGTTGGGGCGCACGTCGGGCCGCCAGTTGTAGAGCTCTTCCTTCAGCTGGTACTCGATGACCTGGCGCTTCTCTTCCACCACCAGGATCTCGCGCAGGCCGGTGGCGAATTCGCGCGTGGTCTGCGCCTCCAGCGGCCACACCACCGCCACCTTGTGCAGGCGCAGGCCGATGCGGCGGCAGGTGTCGTCGTCCAGGCCGAGGTCCAGCAGGGCCTGGCGCGTGTCGTTGTAGGCCTTGCCGCTGGCGATCAGGCCAAAGCGGTCGTTCGGCCCGGCGATCACGTTGTGGTTGAGCTTGTTGGCGCGGATGTAGGCGAGTGCGGCGTACCACTTGTAGTCGAACAGGCGGGCTTCCTGATCGAGCGCGTGGTCGGGCCAGCGGATGTGCACGCCGCCGGGTGGCATGACGAACTCGGGCACCACGATGTTCACGCGGTCCGGGTCGATCACGGCGGTGGCGCTGGACTCCACGATCTCCTGGATCGTCTTCATGCCGGCCCACACGCCGCTGAAGCGGCTCATGGCGATGGCGTGCAGGCCCAGGTCGAGGATGTCCTGCACCGAGGTCGGGAAGAACACCGGCAGGCCGCAGGCCTTGAAGATGTGGTCGCTCTGGTGCGCGGCGGTGGAGCTCTTGGCCACGTGGTCGTCGCCGGCCACCGCGATCACACCACCCCAGGGCGTGGTGCCGGCCATGTTGGCGTGTTTGAACACGTCGGAGCAGCGGTCCACGCCCGGGCCCTTGCCGTACCAGATGCCGAACACACCGTCGAACTTGTTGGTGCCGGGCGGCGCAAAGCCCAGCTGCTGTGTGCCCCACAAAGCGGTGGCGGCCAGCTCTTCGTTCACACCCGGCTGGAACACGATGTTCTGCGCCTTCAGGTGGGGCGCTGCCTTCTGCAAGGCCTGGTCGTAGCCGCCCAGTGGCGAGCCGCGATAACCACTGATGAAACCCGCCGTGTTCTTGCCCACCAGCGCATCGCGCTGGCGCTGCAGCATGGGCAGCTTGACCAACGCCTGCACGCCACTCATGAAGGCGCGCCCCTGGTCGAGCGCGTACTTGTCGTCCAGCGTCACGGTTTCCAGGGCGCGGCGGATGTGTTCGGGCAGGGGGGCGTTCATCGTTTTGTCTCCGTGATGGGCAGGTCGCCTCGTGGGCGTGTCGTGGGCCAAAGCAGCGTGCCTCATAGGCACACAACTCCAGTGTGGCGCACAGTGTATGCCCCGTCGCGCGACAGGTGTTTGCGTTTCATGCCCGATTTATCGATGATCGAGCAACATTCTTTCATCTACAAGGCCATCATGGAAACACTCGACAAGTTCGACATCACCATCCTGCAAGAACTGCAAAGCGATGGCCGCCTCACAAACGCCGAGCTGGCCCAACGCGTCGGCCTGTCGGCCGCACCCTGCTGGCGGCGTGTGCGTGCGCTCGAAGAAGCCGGTTTCATCCGCGGCTACCGCGCCGAGATCGACCGCGAAAAAATCGGCTTGGGCGTGCTGGCCTTCGTGCGCCTGGATGCCGACCGCAACAGCGGCGACGTCACGCGCAAGCTGGAGAACGCGATCCGCGAGATTCCGGAAGTCGTGTCCTGCCACTACATCAGCGGCTCTGGCACCTTCGAGCTGCAGGTGGTGAGCCGCGACCTCAACCACTTCAGCCAGTTCGCGCGGGAGATTTTGCTCAACCTGCCCAACGTGAAAGACCTGCACACCAGCTTTTCCCTCGGGGAGGTGAAATCCGGCAGTGCACTTCCGTTGACGCACCTGTTGGCAAAAAGTACGACCACGGCAAACCGGTCAAGAACTTGAACATTTTTGGGTCCATTCGTCGAAGATTTTCGACCGTTGGGTAACAAACTCGCCGTAAGTCGTTGAGTTATGTGAATTTTTTCCCACTGTTGGCTTGCCAGCTCTTGTGCCATTTCGTAACATTGGCTCAACCAACCCCGTGGAGCATGTACCAGAAAGTGCTCAGTCCACATTCATCACTTCATCTTAAGGAAACGTCGTGAAAAAAGCCCTGCTCCTGAAAACCACCCTGGCACTGGCGCTGGCCACCCCCTTGCTGGCTTCGGCAGAATCGCAGTTGGTGTCCGGTGCCGGCTCCGCCACCGCCAACCTGGACCTGCGCGTGGTGATCCCGCGTGTTCTCTTTCTGGGTGTGGGCACCGGTTCCGGCACACCGCTGGCGACCAATGCCGCGATCGACACCCTGACCTTCGACTACACAACCAACCCGCTGGACGTGGGCGCCGGCGCAGCAGCCCCGGCCGCATCCATCACCAGCACCGGCCTGACTTCAGGCCCGGCATCGATTCCCGTGCGTGTTTTTGGCAACAACGGCCAGGTCACGATCACCGCGACCAACCCGCTGGTTCTGACCAGCGGCGCCGACACCATTCCGTTCACCGAGCTGACCGTGACATCGAGCAACGGGGCATTGGCCGCACCCGCATTCAGCGGTGGCACCAGCCTGCCAACGTTGGCCGGGCGCGTGACCAACCAGACCGCCAACTGGACCTACGCGTACGCCAACAGCACCACCCCCGCCTTCGGCACCTACGTGGGCCGGGTCACCTACACCGCCACCATGCCCTGATGGCTGGCCAAGCTCACCGGTGTGCCTTGCGCACCGGTGGACTACCCCGCCTTGGCGCCGAAAATGGTGACTCCCGGCGCCCCTCGACTGGGCGCCACTGACCCTGTGAAACAGCTGAGTACGGCTCGATGACCACCTCACAGCAACTCGTTGGCCGCCGCACAAGACGGTTGCTCGGTTGCGCCTGCCTGGTGGTGTGGTGCGGCGCGGAAATGTCCGCTGCGCTCGCTTGGTCCTTGTCCGTCAACTCTGGCAGCCGTCGTCTGTTTCTGCATGTTGGCAACGGCGCACTGAGTGGCAGCAGCGGCACACTCAATGGCACCGCCGGGCGCAGCGGCCCTGTCAATCTCGTGGCCGTCACTGTCCCGGCCGCGCAGTTGGGCAACGGAACACCGCTGGCCATGACCAGCGACAGCACACAGAACATCAGTTTGTACGGCGACGGCAACAACACCTGCCCAACGCCGGCCAGTCAGGTGATGGTGGGCGCAGGCTACCGCCGCAACAGCGGCGCAGCCAACGCCAGCCTCACCGTTTCTTCGCCGGCCAACCTCATCAACGCCAACGGAGACACCATCCCGATCAGCCAGATCAGCTGGACTGTGGCCGCCCCGGGCAGCGGCGTCCCCAACGTGATTGCACCCGGCACGTTCAACGGGGGAACCCAGAACCTCGCCACGGTTCCCGGCAACACCTACCTCGAAAACTGCCACACCTTTTCATACGCCAACAGCGACGTGCGTGCGGCTGGTACCTACAACGGCCGTGTGACCTACACACTGGCTTCACCATGACGGGACGCCGGCGACTTGTCATTGCTGCGCTGGGCATGTTGGCATTCGGGTCCAGCCTGGCGAATCCGTTCCGGCTGGACGACTCGTTGAGTTACACCGTTCCGCCCAACGTGCAGATGCAGTGGTTGCCGTTCGCCCGAGGCCAGATGAACGCGAGCGGCATGGAAGCCTGGGTGACCGTCAACATCCGCATCGACACCCGCGACTGGATCGGCCGCAGTGGTCGCATCTACATGGTGCTGCCGCGCGACGAGGCTTCCAGCATCGAGGCTGTCTGGACGACGCAGGGCAGACTGCAGGCCGGGCGCCTGGTGTCCGGCGAACGCGCCCTGGTCTTCGCCGGTACGATTCCCGGCGCCACTCTGGAAGACCAGATGCAGGTTCGGCTGCGATCGAATGCCGATTGGACATCCAACAGCCGTCGCCTGAATTTTCACTTCGAACTCGATACCAACTGAACCCGCCATGACGACTTCGCTTCCGGGATCGTTGCTCAACAGATTGAATACGCTGCTGGGTTGGGCGTGTGTCTGTGTACTGTTCTTGACGCCGCTCATGGGGAATGCGCAAGGTTTTGCCGCCTACATCACACCCCCGCGTTTTGAAGTGAAGGCCACGCCTGGCCAGCCGCTGCGTCAGGTGTTCGAGATCCAGCACGTGGGCCAGTTCAAAGGCGGCTACCGGGTGTACACCAACGACTGGACCTTCCAGGCCGACAACTCGGTGGTCTTCACCGACCAGCTGGCGCCCGAGAGCTGCCGTCCATGGGTGACGATCGAGCGACGCGAACTCACACTGGAGCCCGGCGCGCGCTACCGCTTCCGCTTCGAGATCAACCCGCCCGCCGGCACAACGCCACGCGAATGCCGCTTCGCGATCATGATCGAAGGCCTTGACCCCGCCAGGAGCGGCGTCGACGTGGGCGGACGGATCGGGGTGATCGTGTACGCCGCTGTGGGCGATGCTGCTCCGGTGCTCAACCTCACGGCCACCCGCGTCGTCAAGGCAAGCGACGGCAAGAGCGTGGCAACGCTCGATGTGCGCAACAGCGGCAACGCTCATGGCCGACTCGAAGGCTACGTGAACGCCATCGACGCCGCCGGGCAAACGCTCGAAATGACGCCGGCCGACATACCGATCATGCCGGGCGAGACGCGAGGCGTGGCTCTCTCGCCCGTGGTGGGCGAAGGCAAGACCGCACCCGAGGTGCGGTTCCCGCTGGTGGTCAAAGGCACGCTCGAATGGGGCAAGAACCGTCTGCCGCTTGACGCCAGATTCGCTCCATGAGTGTTCGGGTGGCGCACCCGCTCTGCAGCCTGCTGGCCTTCGTGGGTCTCGCCACCCAGCAGGCTGGCGTGTGGGCACAGGATGCGACAGCATCCCGTGTCTCCAGCGCACCCGAGGCCCTCTATGTGGACCGCGTGATCGACAACCTGGTGCCGGAAGCTCTGGAAGAGAACGAGGCCTATGCCTACGACCGCGAAGGCTGGCCGCGCTTCCTGCGACTGGAGACGCGGTTGGGCACCCAGCCTTTTGACCAGACCCAAAGCACCCGCATCGGCTACGGCATCTATGGCCTGCTGGAAACACCCAACCACGGCACGCTGTCCATCGATGGAACGTACGCGCCGCGTGACAACAGCGGTACGCTCACCTTGCGCCAGGTCGCGATGCCGTTGGGCGGTGGCTGGCTCACCAGCAATGAGCTGGGCATCATCAACACGCCAGCGCCGGACATCATGCGCTTGCCGGCGCGCATTTACGTACCTTCGGCCATCCTTCAGGGCGTTGGCACCGAGTTCGAGAACCCCGAGCAAGGTTTGCAGTTGCAGGCCTCCACGGGCGAGCCCGGACGGCTGGACTTCCTCCCCGCCAGCGGGTTTCGATCACTGCCCGGACGGCGCACCACCCTGGCCGGCCAGTGGCGCATCAACGCCTCGGGCGCCGATACGCTTTCCCGCCAAGGCTGGACCGCAGCCCTCCGGCACGAAGATGCGCGCGGCGTGTCGTCGCTGGACAGCCCGCAACAACCCAGTGATTTCGTCAACGCCAACTCCACCCTCGTGGCGCTGCGGCACGAAGGCGCGAATCACCACATCCAGGGTCAAGTCATCAGCACCCAATCCAGCAGCCTGAGCGGTGCGCGCCGAGGATTCTGGATGGACAGCGAATGGGAAGAGGGGCCGCGCCGTCACGGTGTGGGCGCCTACCGGCTGGAGGCCGACCTGACCTGGGCCAACCTGCCACTGGCCAACGACATCGTGGGCGCCTACCTGCGCACCAACTGGGCGACCCGCCAATGGTCGGCCGAAGGCTCGGTGGACTGGCTGGATTCCATCAGCGGGCGCAGCGGCAGTGGCTACTTCGCCACGGGATCGGCACGCTGGCGCCTCAACCGCGACCACACGCTGGGAGCCGGCGCCGCTTTGCGTCGCTTCAATGGCGACGCCTGGAACACCTATGGCGACTGGCGCTTCCAGAATGGCTGGGGCACCAGCGGCCTGCGCCTGGAATTTGCAGGGGGACAAGACCAGATCGCCACCCGCAGCCTGATCTGGGATCAGGAATGGACGGTGCCGCAAGGCTGGGCCCTGTCGACCAGCCTGGGGGCAACCGCCTACAGCGCCGCCCGAAACCTGCCTGCCGAGACCACATGGAATGGTGCATTGAGTGTGTCTGCACCACTGTCCAGCAAGGCTGGCCTGCGTGGCAATGTCAACACCGAGCGCGGAAGCACTGGGCAGACACGCAACAGCATGAACCTTGGCGCGAACTGGCGCATCGACGCCCGCTGGAGCATGGAGGGCAATTACACCCGCTCTTCGGGCCGCAGCCGGTTCAGCCCGTCGCTGGACCCGCTGGCACCGCCGGATGTGTTGGTCCGAGACAGCGACCGCTCGCTCTATGCGGTGTTGCGCTATGAGTTTCAAGCAGGCAGCCGCAATGTGCCGCTGGGTGGCAAGTCCAGCGACGGGGGTGGGCGTATCGAGGGCACGGTGTACTTCGACGCCAACCGCAGCGGTACTCAAGAAGCCAGCGAAACCGGCGTACCCAACGTCACTGTTTTTCTGGACAACCGCTACTCCGTGCGCACCGACAACCAGGGGCGCTTCGAATTTCCCTTTGTGGCCAGCGGTCCGCGTACCGTCACTGTACGACCCGAGACCCTGCCCCTGCCCTGGAACGTGATTGACGAGGGACAGACGCGGGTGGACGTGCGCATGCGCGAAAGTGTGACCCTGACACTCCCCGTACAGCGCAGCGAATAGCGGTTGGGGATCTGGGCGAACCGTAGCGAGGGTCTCAAGTTCCCGGAGGGGGGGCCGATAGTGGTTCATGTGCCGCCTGCCACGCCCTCTTCTTGTCTGCCTGACCTCCGGCGCTCTGCTGCTGGTTCCAGCGCCGGGCATGGGTGAGAGTCGAGCGGTCAACCAGCACAGCGCCAGCGCTTCCATCGACATTCGCATCGTCGTTCCACCCATCATGCGGGTACTGGAGAACAGCCATCCGGTTCAGCTGATCGCGGAGTCTGGTGGCGACTGGAGCGCCGAGCAGCGACTGGTCGTGCTCTCCACCATGAAACGCGGCTTTTGCGTCACCTTGCGCATGAACACTTCGGACGTGGAAGCCTGGCGCTTGCAAACCGAGCAATCCGGCGGCATCACGCTCAGCCCGGTAAGCGACGGCTACCGCTTGTGCACGCCGCGTCCGGGCCGCTACACGCTGCTCTTGCAGCACGAGTTCGAAGCCAGCGGCAACAGTGCCATGCAATCGCTCCGCTGGCCGGTGCAAACCGACATCTCGGCCATCTGAGCGTTCGACGGCCGCCGGCCCGTCCACGAAACCTCGTTTCGGGATGTAAGAACCCCACTCATGCCCAGGCAGCCGTTACATCGGCTTCATGCTGCAGTGCACCATTCTGGTCTGCACTTATCGTCCAGCGCGCCAGCGCAGCCTTGGCGCGGGTCACCTGGGCGGTGTCCGGCGCGTCGACTGTCCAGATGAATGCTTTGGCTTCCTTGCCCGGGCGCTCGATGTGCTGCGCGATGGCTTGCTGGAGGTCGGCCGCGCTGGTG